>NZ_JBSHDU010000019.1:0-111542 GCF_053616475.1 Streptomyces sp. NPDC055815
CGCCGAAGCCCGCGCCAGCGCCCGCGCCGGCGTCCAAGCCCGCGCCCGCGCCGGCGTCCAAGCCCGCGCCCGCGCCGGCGTCCAAGCCCGCGCCCGCGCCCGTACCCGCGCCCGCCTCCGGGACCGACCCCTCGGATTCGAGGGCCTCGGTGAACAGGGCGCACACCGCCACCGGGTCCGCCACCAGGAACTCCGGCACCGGCTCCGCGACGGCCACGGACGCCGCTGCCACGGACGCCACGTCCACGTCCGTCAGCTCCCGCAGCAGCGCCCCGAACTCCTCGAACGCCGCCTCCGAATCCGGCGCCGCGTCGAGGAGCTCCGTGAGCCGCCCGATGACCGGCTCCTTCTCCGGGAGGACCGTCACCAGGGCCCGGTAGTCGGGCACCGGCTCGTCCGTGAACATCATCGAGGGCCAGATCAGACCCGCGTACCCCGCCTCCACCCCGGGAGCCAGCAGCCCCGGGAAGGGCGCGAAGAAGTCGGAGCAGAGGCGGGTGGCGCCGGACGGGGAGTTGTTCCACCCGTGCGCGAACACCACCAGGTCGCCCACTCCCTGCCGGGCGAGCGCGACGAGTTCCGAGGCCTGGCCCGGCGGCCCGTCGCCGTCCTTGTCGAAGGTGATCTCCCGGTACGGCTCCACACTCATCCCGGTCACGGCAAGACCCGTCCCTCCACGTCGAGGGGGCCGCAGCGCCAGTGCGCCCCGTGCGCGGGCGGCGGCTCCTCCGCAAGGATGCCCGCGCACGCCCCCGTCCAGACGTGTGAAGGGGTGTCAGCGCAGCCGGGCCGCCGAGACCCGGGGGAAGTGGATCAGCAGGTCGTACGCGGTGGAGAACCGGACGGGCACGATGTCGTCCGGCCACGGGAAGACCGTCCCGATCTGCCGGGTCGGCCGGGGCACGGCGAGCCAGTCGCGCGCCGCCGGAGTCGTACGCCTCAGGTCCAGGTAGAAGGGGGTGGAGGCGACCCGGTCGAGGGTGTGGGAGCTGCTGTCGGCGCCGAGCGGGGCGACCGTGAAGGCCCGGAGCGGCTCGCCGGGGGCGCCGGTGTCGTGCGCGTTGAAGGAGCCCTGCCCGAAGGAGGCGCCCACGCTCACGTAGTCCCGGCCGAGAGCGTCCCGCAGGAAGGCGCCCTGGAGCCGCGGGTACTGGTCCGGCTTCGGCGTCTCGTAGCCGACGTGCCCGTTGTGCGCGGACAGCACGATCCGGTCGCCGGTCCGCCGCTGCCACCACACGGTGTTCTCGGCCATGATCCGGTCGCGGTAGAGCATCGCCGAGGCGAGCCCTTCCGGCGTCATCAGGTCGTGGGCGTACTCGGTGCCGACCTGGGCGATCGCGCGCGCGTGCTGCACCGCCCACAGGTGCGCCTCCCGGGCCCCGGGGCCCTTGCCGGGGGTCTGCCGCTCCAGGAGGGCGAGGGCGCGGTTCACCTCGCCGGCCATCCGCTGCCGCTCGGCGTGCGGCTTCTCCATGTAGCCCTTCATCCAGGCCTCGACCTCGCCGGTGGGCCGCGAGTCCCGGTACAGCTCCTGGAAGCGGGGGAGGAGGGCGGGGTGGACGCGGGCGACGTACGAGGTGACGGTGTCGAAGAGGTTCGGGCCCGCGTAGCCGAGGTCGTTGCCCATGAAGCGGACCTGGTGGCCGGGGTGGCGCTGGTTGTACGCGCGCATCCACCGGAAGAGGTCGAGGTACTCCTCGGTGTTCCAGAGGCGGTACGACTCCTGGAACTCGTCCCGCATGATCGCCCGGATGTCGCCCCGGCCGGTGCGGACCCACTCGTCGACGAGGAGTCCGGTGGACCAGGGCGCCTCCAGGGCGAAGGTGGTGAAGCCCCGGTCCTCCACGAGGTGGGCGAAGACCTGGTGCTTGGCCTCGAAGAACTCCGCCGAGCTGTGGGTGGCCTCGCCCAGGCCGACGACCTTGGCCGAGCCGATCATCCGGTCGAGGGGGCGCAGATCGGTCAGGGGCGTTGCGGAGCGGGCGAGTTCGCGCGCGGGATCGGGGCCCGGCGGGGCCGCGGCGGCGCCCGCGGCCGGAGCCAGGGCGCCCAGGCAGGCGGCGAGCAGGAGCCCGACGAGCGGCAGGCGCCGGCGTCGTAAGGAGAGGTTCATGGGGTCCAGCGTGGTCGGTGGGACGCCCGGGGGGACATCCCGCCGACCCCCCTCTCGTACGGGGGTCAACCCCCGTCACCGGTACAGCAGATACTCCTCGCGCACCGCCCGGAACGCCGCCAGGTCCGTCTCCCACGCGCCGACGACCTCGTCGACGCCCGCGCCGGCGTCGACCAGGGTCCGGACCCGGGTCGAGCCGGTCAGCTTGTCGATCCAGTGGTCCGCCCGCCAGGCGAAGCCGGACCAGGAGGCGCGGGCGGTGACCAGGAGCCCGATCCCGGTCCGTACCGGGTCGAAGGACTCCCGGTCGTGGACGTGCAGCTGCACGCCGCCGACCGTCTTCCCCTGGAACTTGGAGAAGGTCGGGGCGAAGTACGCCTCGCGGAACCGGACCCCGGGCAGGCCGAGGGCGTTCGCCGCCTCCGCCCACCGCCGGTCGACGCCCTCGGCGCCGAGGAGTTCGAAGGGGCGGGTGGTGCCCCGGCCCTCGGAGAGGTTCGTGCCCTCGAAGAGGCAGGTGCCGGAGTAGACGAGCGCGGTCTCCGGCGTCGGCATGTTCGGGCTGGGCGGCACCCACGGCAGCCCGGTCGCGTCGAAGAACTCCGAGCGTCGCCACCCCGTCATCCGTACGGTGTCCAGGGCGACGGGCGAGGCCAGGAACTCGGCGTTGAACAGCGCGGCCAGCTCGGCCACCGTCATGCCGTGCGCCTGCGCGATCGGCTCCCGTCCGACGAAGGTCGCGAACGCCCGGTCCAGGACGGGCCCGAGCGCCGCCCGTCCGGTCGCCGGGTTCGGCCGGTCCAGGACGACGAACCGCTTCCCGGCGAGGGCGGCGGCCGCCATGCAGTCGTACAGCGTCCAGATGTACGTGTAGAAGCGGGCGCCGACGTCCTGGATGTCGAAGACGACCGTGTCCACCCCGGAGGCGGTGAAGACGTCGGCGAGCGGCTGTCCGCTCTTCAGGTACGTGTCGTAGACGGGCAGTCCGGTCGCCGGGTCGTCGTACCGGCCCTCGGAGCCGCCCGCCTGGGCGGTGCCCCGGAAGCCGTGCTCGGGGCCGAAGACGGCGACCAGGTCCACCCGCTCGTCGGCGTGCATCACGTCCACGATGTGCCGCGCGTCCGGGGTGATGCCGGTCGGGTTGGTGACGATCCCGACCCGCTCGCCCGCGAGGAGCGCGTAGCCGTCGGCCGCGAGCCGTTCGAAGCCGGTCCGGACACGGCCGTGACCCCCGTCGGCGGCCGAGGCTGGGGCGGCGCTCGTGGCGGCCGCCGCGCCCAGGGCGCCTCCGGCGGCCAGCAGACTCCGTCGCGACAGGCTCATGCGGGACCTCCTCGCCAGTGACATGGGCTCGCACGCTAGCGGTCCTGACGGCCCCGGGGAACGAGGCGTGCGGAACGGGTCTTCCGCCGCTCCATACCGACCGGTTAGTCTGTGCCGGTCTTCAGTGCGTCGTCACAGCCGAGAGGTGGGTCCATGACCGCGGACACGAACGGACTCCGGGGCACCGGCGTCGTCGTCACCGGAGCGGGCGGCGGCATCGGCGCCGCCCTCGCCCGCCGCTTCGCCGCCGAGGGCGCCCGGGTCGTCGTCAACGACCTCGACCCCGGGCGCACCAAGGCCGTCGCCGAGGAGATCGGCGCCGTCGCCGTCCCCGGCGACGCCTCCGCCGTCGTCGACGAGGCCCGCGAGGCCCTCGGCGGCACCGTCGACGTCTGGTGCGCCAACGCCGGACTCTCCTCGCCCGGCGACGCCTTCGCCGACGAGGACGTCTGGGCCGCCGCCTGGGACGTCAACGTGATGGCCCACGTCCGCGCGGCCCGCGCCCTCCTCCCGGAGTGGCTGGAGCGCGGCAGCGGCCGCTTCGTCTCCACCGTCTCCGCCGCCGGACTGCTCACCATGATCGGCGCCGCGCCGTACAGCGTCTCCAAGCACGGCGCGTACGCCTTCGCCGAATGGCTCTCCCTCACCTACCGCCACCGCGGCCTGAAGGTCCACGCCATCTGCCCGCAGGGCGTGCGTACGGACATGCTCACCGCCGCCGGAACCGCCGGCGAGCTCGTCCTCGCCCCGACCGCCATCGAGCCCGAGGACGTCGCCGACGCCCTGCTCGACGCCATCGCCGCCGACCGCTTCCTCGTCCTGCCCCACCCCGAGGTCGCCGGCTACTACCGCAATCGCGCCACCGACCCCGAACGGTGGCTCACCACGATGAACCACGTCCAGCGGACCTGGGAGACGGGCACCCGTCAGCCGTAGGCCCGGACTGATGGGAAGATCTACTGACGGGAACGCGTTCCCGTGACCGAAAACGATCACCAGGGAAGGCGGCGGAGCATGGCCAGGACGACGGACGGGAACGGCACCCCCGTCCCCCAGAGACTCCTCGCCGCCGCCACCCGGCTCTTCGCGGAGCAGGGCTACGACCGCACCTCCGTCCAGGAGATCGTCGAGGCCGCAGGGGTCACCAAGGGCGCGCTCTACCACTACTTCGGCTCCAAGGAGGACCTCCTCCAGGAGGTCTACTCCCGCGTCCTGCGCCTCCAGCAGGAACGGCTCGACGCCTTCGCGGACGCCGACGAGCCCGTCGAGGACCGGCTGCGCGCCGCCGCCGCCGACGTCGTCGTCACCACCATCGAGAACCTCGACGACGCCGCCATCTTCTTCCGCTCGATGCACCACCTGAGCCCCGAGAAGAACAAGCAGGTCCGGTCCGAGCGGCGGCACTACCACGAGCGGTTCCGGGCCCTCATCGAGGAAGGCCAGCGGGCGGGCGTCTTCTCCTCCGCCACGCCCGCCGACCTCGTCGTCGACTACCACTTCGGCTCCGTGCACCACCTGTCGACCTGGTACCGCCCGGACGGCCCGCTGACCCCGCAGCAGGTGGCCGGCCACCTCGCCGACCTCCTGCTGCGCGCCCTGCGCCCGTAAGTACCTACAGGTACTTCTTCAGCTCCCGCCGCGCCAGTGACCGCTGGTGCACCTCGTCCGGGCCGTCCGCCAGCTTCAGCGTCCGCGCCGCCGCCCACAGTTCGGCCAGCGGGAAGTCCTGCGAGACACCGCCCGCCCCGTGCGCCTGCACGGCCTTGTCGATGATGTCGACGACGGCGCGCGGGGTCGCGATCTTGATGGCCTGGATCTCGGTGTGCGCACCCCGGTTGCCGACGGTGTCCATCAGCCAGGCCGTCTTGAGGACGAGGAGCCGCAGCTGCTCGATGGTCACCCGGGCGTCGGCGATCCAGTTCTGCACGACGCCCTGCTGCGCGAGCGCCTTGCCGAAGGCGGTACGGGAGACGGCGCGCCGGCACATCAGCTCGACCGCCCGCTCCGCCATGCCGATGAGCCGCATGCAGTGGTGGATGCGGCCGGGGCCGAGCCGGGCCTGCGCGATGGCGAAGCCGCCGCCCTCCTCGCCGACGATGTTCGCGGCCGGGACCCGAACCCCGTCGAAGATCACCTCGGCGTGGCCGCCGTGGTAGTGGTCCTCGTACCCGTACACCTGCATCGCGCGCCGGACCTCGACGCCCGGGGTGTCGCGCGGCACGAGGATCATCGACTGCTGGCGGCGGAGGTCCGGCCCGTCGGGGTCGGTCTTGCCCATGACGATGAAGATCCGGCAGTCGGGGTTCATCGCCCCGGAGATGTACCACTTGCGGCCGTCGACGACGTACTCGTCGCCCTCCCGCCGGATCCGGGTCTCGATGTTCGTCGCGTCGGAGGAGGCGACCTCGGGCTCGGTCATCGCGAACGCCGAGCGGATCTCGCCGGCGAGCAGCGGCTCCAGCCACTGCTTCTTCTGCGCCTCGTCGCCGAACTGGGCGAGCAGCTCCATGTTCCCGGTGTCCGGGGCGGCGCAGTTGAGGGCGGTCGGGGCGAGCTGCGGGCTGCGGCCGGTGATCTCGGCGAGCGGCGCGTACTGGAGGTTGGTCAGCCCGGCACCGTACTCGGCGTCGGGAAGGAAGAGGTTCCAGAGGCCCTGCCGCTTGGCCTCGGCCTTGAGCTCCTCCACCACCGGCGGGGTGTCCCAGGGCGAGGCGAGCAGCGCGCGCTGCTCCTCGGCGACGGCCTCGGCCGGGTAGACGTGCTCGTCCATGAAGGCGAGGAGCTTCTCGCGCAGCTCGACGGTACGGGCGTCGTAGGCGAAGTCCATGGTGGATCAGCCCTCCTGAAGGGTGGTCAGGCCGTGGTCGATGAAGACGGGGACGAGCTCGCCGATGCGGTCGAAGCCGGCGCCGACCGTCTGTCCGAGGGTCCAGCGGTAGTGGATGCCCTCCAGGATCACGGCGAGCTTGAACCAGGCGAAGGCCGTGTACCAGGCGAGCCCGGAGGTGTCGCGGCCCGAACGCGCGGCGTACCGCTCGACCAGCTCGGCGACGCCCGGGTGCCCGGGGGCCGTGGCGGTCGTGGAGACGGGGGAGTCCGGCGCGTCGAGCGGCGTGCTGTACATGACGAGGAGGCCGAGGTCGGTGAGCGGATCGCCGAGCGTGGACATCTCCCAGTCGAGGACGGCCCGGATCCGGTCGTCCTCGCCGATGAGGACGTTGTCGAGGCGGTAGTCGCCGTGGATCACGGTCGGCGCGGGCGAGACGGGCAGCGCGCGCCCGAGGGCGGCGTGCAGCTCGTCGATGCCGGGCAGTTCGCGGCCGCGCGAGGCGTCCAGCTGCTTCCCCCAGCGCCGCAGCTGCCGGTCGAGGAAGCCCTCCGGGCGCCCGAAGTCGCCGAGACCGACCGCCTCGGGGTCGACGGCGTGCAGGTCGACGAGCGTGTCGACGAGGCCGAGGACGGCCGCGCGGGTGCGCTCGGGGCCGAGCGGGGCGAGCTGACGCGCCGAGCGGTACGGGGTCCCGTCGACGAACTCCATGACGTAGAACGGCGCGCCGAGCACGGACTCGTCCTCGCAGAGCAGCACGGTCTCCGGGACGGGCACGCCCGTCCCGGCCAGGGCGCTGATGACACGGTGCTCGCGCCGCATGTCGTGGGCGGTGGCGAGGACGTGGCCGAGCGGGGGCCGGCGGACCACCCAGCGGCCGGAGCCGTCGCTCACGACGTACGTCAGGTTCGACCGGCCGCCCTCGATCAACCGGGCTTCGAGGGGGCCGGACACAAGGCCGGGGCGCTCGCGGTCGAGGAATCGGCGCAGCTGCTCGGGGTCGAGTCCTGGCGGCGGGGCGGAGCTCATACGTGCGTACCTCCGGATCGGCTTCGGTCGGCGTTCATGATGACCGACCAGTCGGTATGTCGTCCAGGGGGTGCGGCGAAGCGCCCCGCTCGCCCTCTGGTCTCCGGTCGCATCCCTGAATAGGGTTCACATATGGATGCGAAGCTGATCGTCGACGAAGTCCGGCTGACCCCGATCCTCATCTCCGACCCGCCTCTCCTCAACACCCAGGGCGTCCACCAGCCCTACACCCCCCGGCTCGTGGTGGAAGTGATCACGAGGGGAGGGGTGAGCGGCCTCGGCGAGACCTACGGCGACACGGTCCACCTGAACCTCGCCCGCCCGCTGGCCGAAGCCCTCCAGGGCCGCTCGATCACGGATGTGAACGGCCTCTTCGTCCTGGCGGAGGAGACCGGAGGCGCGGCGCACCCCGACACGGACGAGGGGGTCGACGCGAGCGGCCTGCGCGGCGTCCGTACGGCCGAGAAGCTCCGCCTCTCCGTCGTCTCCGCCTTCGAGACCGCCTGCCTCGACGCGCTCGGCAGGACCCTCGGCCTGCCCGTCCACGCCCTCCTCGGCGGCAAGGTCCGCGACGAGGTCGAGTACAGCGCGTACCTCTTCTACAAATGGGCCGGTACGGACGCGTGGGGCCCGGCCCTCGACCCGGCCGGCATCGTCGCCCAGGCGCGCCGTTTCGACCGCGCGTACGGCTTCCGCTCCTTCAAGCTCAAGGGCGGGGTGTACGAACCCGAGCGGGAGATCGCCGCGATCCGGGCCCTCGCGCAGGAGTTCCCCGGCCGCCCGCTCCGCCTCGACCCCAACGGGGCCTGGTCCGTGGAGACCTCGCTCGCCGTCGCGCGCGAGCTCCAGGACGTCCTGGAGTACCTGGAGGACCCGGCGAGCGGCACGGCGGCGATGGCGGCGGTCGCCGCCGGCACGGACGTCCCGCTCGCCACCAACATGTGCGTGACCACCTTCGAGGAGGTCCCGGCGGCCTTCGCGGCCGATGCGGTACGGATCGTCCTCTGCGACCACCACTACTGGGGCGGACTCCACCGCACCCGCGAACTCGCGGCGGTCTGCCGGACGTACGGCGTCGGGCTCTCCATGCACTCCAACACCCACCTGGGCATCAGCCTCGCCGCGATGACCCAGGTCGCGGCGACCCTGCCGGGGCTCCACCACGCCTGCGACACCCACTACCCGTGGCAGACGGAGGACGTGGTCACGGTCCGCCCGGTCTTCCGCGAGGGCCGCGTCCGCGTCTCCGACGCGCCGGGGCTCGGCGTCGAACTGGACCGGGAGGCGCTGTCGGTTCTGCACCGGCGGTGGCTGGAGGACGACGGGACGCACCGGAACAGGGACGACGCGGCGACGATGCGCAGAACCCACCCCACCTGGACCCCAACCCGCTGGTAGCCCCGGTGGGCCGCGTGTGGGCAATCGTCCCGCTGGGGCGGGACGGGTGGGCACACGGGACGGCGCGCTCAGCGGCGCCTCCGCGTTCCGCGCCTGGACCCGCACCCCAAGCGGCGGCGCACATCCGGTGCGGGTTCAGGCGCGGGAGCCTAGGGCGCGCCGGTAAGGGCGCCGTTCCGTTGTGCCCACCCGTTCCGCCCCTTGCGGAACGCCTGCCCACAACGGGGCGGGGTGGGCACCGCCCCGGCGGAACGCATGCCCACAACGGGCGGAAGCGCGCCCACAACGGGGTGGGTCCTACGCGTGGCACGCCACCGGCACCCCGCCGTTCATCGCCGCCATGTCCCCGAACACCGCCACCGGATCCAGCGGCGACCCCTCCGGCAGTCCCTCCAGCTCCGCGTACGCCCGGTGCAGGTTCGCCACCAGCCGCTCGCTCTCCCGCCACGCGGCGAACTCGCCGAGGTCCGCCGCCCGGGCCGTCTCCAGCGGTGTCGCCCCCTTCGCGTACCCCTCGGCGGCCAGCTCCGCCACCCAGCGCAGGTACCGCTCCGTCGTGTCGTACGCCGAGGGGTCGGTGACCCGCCCGTGCCCCGGCACCACGGTCGGCGCGTCGAGGGACCGCAGCAGGTCGAGCGCGCGCAGCGAACCGGCGAGCGAACCCATCGGCAGGAACGGCGTCCCGCCGTGGAAGACCAGGTCACCGGTGAAGACGACGCCCTGCTCGGGGAGATGGACGATCGAGTCGCCGGTGGTGTGCGCGGCGCCCGGGTGCAGCACCCGGACCTCGATCCCGCCGACGTACAGGGTGAGCCGCTCGCTGTACGTGACGGACGGCGGCAGGATGTCGACGCGCCCGAAGTCGGTCTGCGGCCACAGGAGATGGAGCTGGTGCCCGGCCGCGAGCTGCTCGGCCCGGCAGTTCTCGTGGCCCACGATCCGCGCCTCGGGGCGGAACACCCCGTTGCCGTAGGTGTGGTCGCCGTGGTGGTGGGTGGAGACGATGGTCCGCGGCAGCGGCAGCCCCTCGGCGAGCACCGCCTCGCGCAGCAGCAGGGCCCGGCGCTCGGTGGCGGCGGTGTCGACGAGCAGCGACTCGTCCGCGTCGCCGAGGAACCCGGCGTTGTTCAGGCACCAGCCGCCGTCGGGCTGGACGAAGGCGTGCACGTGCGGAGCGAGCGTGACCACATAGGGATCGGTGGCAGACAAAGGGATTCCCCCGGATGAGAGCCCGACTGGACAGGGGAAGAGTGCCAGCCGCCACCCACCACTGAAAACCCGGAACCTCTCACTCCTCCCCCTCCCAGCCCTGCGCCGCCACGAACGCGTCCCCGTACTCCGCCGACCACCGCCCGAGCGCCTCGATCGGCCCCAGCAGCGAACGCCCCAGCGCGGTCAGCGCGTACTCGACCCGCGGCGGCGTCTCCTCGTACGCCCGCCGTTCCAGCAGCGCGTACCCCTCCAGGCGCCGCAGCGTCTCCGTCAGCACCTTCGCGCTGATCCCGCCGATCGCCGTCCGCAGCTCGCCGGGCCGGCGCGGCCCGTCCGCGAGCGCGTACAGGACGACCCCGTTCCAGGTGTGGGCGAGCAGGTCGAAGCCGAGCCGCGCCCGGCAGTCCGCGAGGACCCGGTCGGTAACCATGCGGTAAGTCGCCCCCTGTCTACGGTCGTTCACGACAGCACGCACAACGGTACGTGAGGGAGGACGCCCCATGCGGGTGGGAGTACTGGGTACGGGAGCGATGGCACGGGCGCTCGGCGGAGGATGGGTCGGGGCGGGCCACGAGGTGCTCGTCGGCGGCCGGGACGGGGAGCGGACGGCCGCGCTCGCCGCGAGCACGGGGGCCCGGCCGGGCACCCTCGCCGAGGCGGCCCGGTTCGGGGAGGCGACCCTGCTCGCCCTGCCGTACGACGCGGTCCTGCCGGCCCTCGAAGCAGCGGGACCCGTCGGCTCGTTCGGCGGGCGGATCCTGATCGACTGCACCAACGCGGTCGGTCCGGGCCCGGTCCTGACCACCGGTGAGGGTCCCGGCGCCGCCCGCACGCTCGCCGCGGCGACGGGCGCCCGGGTGGTGAAGGCCTTCAACCACGTCACACCGGCCGTGTGGAGCCGTACCCCGCCCGTCTTCGCGGACGGACCGGTCGCCGTCCCCCTCTGCGGGGACGACGAGGAAGCCCTCGCGCTCGTCTCCGGCCTGGCCGCCGACCTGGGCTGCGCCCCCTTCGTCGCGGGCCCGCTGGCCCACGCGGACCTCCTGGAGGCGACGACGGCCTTCCTCATCGGCCTCTGGACCTCGGGCCGCGACCCGCGCGCCATGCTCCCCCCGCCGGCGGCACTCGGCGGCTGACGAGAACGGCCGACGCGAGCGGCCGACGGGAGCGGCCGACGGGAGCGGCCGACGGGAGCGGCCGACGGGAGCGGCTGACGAGAACGGCCGACGCGAGCGGCCGACAGGAGCGGGCCGACCCGAGCGACCACCGCCCCGGCTTGCGGCCCGGTCCGTACGCACCGAGGGTCGGGGTATGAAGGCGATCAGCTACAGCCGGTACGGCGGCCCCGAGGTCCTGGAGTACGGCGAGCTGCCCGAGCCGAAGATCGGACCGGACGCGGTCCTGATCGAGGTGCGGGCGGCTTCCGTCAACCCGGTCGACTGGAAGTGCCAGGCCGGATACCTCCAAGGCCTCATGGACACGGTCTTCCCGGTCGTCCCCGGCTGGGACGTCTCCGGTGTCGTCGTCCGGCTCGGCCTCTCCGTCCCCGAGTTCGCCGTGGGGGACGAGGTCATGGGGTACGTCCGCGAGGACTTCCTCTCCCGCGGCACCTTCGCCGAGTACGTCGCCGCGCCCGTCCGCACCCTCGCCCGCAAGCCCCGCACCTTCGACTTCGAGGAGGCCGCGGCCCTCCCGCTCGTCGGCCTCACCGCGTACCAGTCGCTCCACCGGGCCCTGGCGGTACGGCCCGGGGAGACCGTCCTCGTCCACGCGGCGGCCGGCGGGGTCGGCTCGATGGCCGTGCAGATCGCCCGCCACATCGGCTGCCGGGTCATCGGCGCGGCCAGGGAGGAGGGCCTGGAGCGGGTCGCGGAGCTCGGCGCCGAGCCCGTCCGCTTCGACGAGGAGACCTTCACCGACCAGGTCCGTGCCCTCGCCCCGCTGGGCGTGGACGCCGTCCTGGACACCATCGGCGGCCCGTTCCTGGAGCTCTCCGCCCGGCTCCTCGCCCCGCAGGGCCGCCTGACGTCGATCGCCGACGGCGAGGTCCTCGCCCTCGGCGGCAGCTACTTCTGGACCCGCCCCGACGCCGCCGACCTGGAGGCCCTCGCCGACCTGGCCGACGCGGGCGTCCTCACCGTACGGGTGGCCAGGTCGTTCCCCCTGGAACAGGCGGCCGAGGCCCAGCGGGCCAACGCGGCGGGCGGTCTCAACGGCAAGGTCGTGGTGACCGTCCCGTAGGAGCGTCGCGGCTCACCAGATCACCGCCGCCCCGAAGACGGCGAGCGCGATCGTGCACCCCGCCGCGAGCAGCGCGCCCCGGTGGGAGAGCGGGAGCGGCCGGGCCGCGCCGAGGGAACGGATCCGCCGGTGGGCCACGGCCAGGAACGCCACCCACACCAGGGACGACAGCGCGAGCCCGGTCAGCTCCTTCGCCGTGATCTCGTCGCTGACGGTCAGCTTCACGGCGAGGACCGCGACGACCGTGCACGACAGGGTCGTACGCCGCCACGCGAGCCGGGTCCGCTCCGGCTGGAGTCCCGGATCCCGGGTCTCGGCGGCCGCGCTCACCGCCCGGCCCAGCCGAAGACGACGAGCACCACCATCGCGAGCGCCACCGCGGCCACCGCGAGGCTGAGCACCGCGGGGAACCGGGAGGTGGGCAGGTCCTCGCCGCGCCGCATCGCCCGCTCGCAGCGCACCCAGTGGTTCACCGCCCGCAGCGCGCACAGCACGCCGGCGGCGAGCAGCGCGAGCGCGAGCCCGACGCGTACGCCCCAGCGGAGGTCCGGCAGGAACTGGTCGACGGCGAAACCGCCGCCGACGAGGGCGAGCGCGGTCCGGATCCAGGCGAGGAAGGTCCGCTCGTTGGCGAGGGAGAAGCGGTAGTCGGGGGTCTCGCCCTCGTCCCGGATCCGCTGCGGCGCGAACCACAGCCGCAGGCTCTGCACGAATTCGCTCACCCGTGCACCCTAACGGCCGGATGATCGGACCGCCGGGCAGTGGCCCCCGCGCCGGACGGTCAGCCCGCCGTCCGCCCGCTCCTGGCCCGCAGCCTCTCGTACGCGGCGATGCCGTCCGGTACCCAGTCCCAGGTGCCGAGGCGCTCCTCCAGCTCCCCGTCCGTCAGGAAGGTGTGCCAGGCGACCTCCTCCACCTGCGGGTCGACCGGCAGGTCGCAGCGGACCTCGTAGACCGCCGACCACCACTTCCCGTCCCCGTCCCCGGCGTCGAACAGGAACGTCAGGACCGGCTCGGGCCGGGGCAGTCCGGAGACCCCGAGCTCCTCCTCGGCCTCGCGCAGCGCGGCCTCGTCGTAGGACTCGCCCGCACCGACGACACCGCCGACGAACATGTCGTACAGGGAGGGGTACGACAGCTTGGTCGCCGTCCTGCGGTGGACGAAGGTCCGGCCCTCGGCGTCCCGGACCCGGATGAAGACGCAGCGATGGGTCAGGCCCCGCGCGTGCACCTCACCGCGCGGGGCCTGACCGACCACCCGGTCGTTGTCGTCGACGACGTCCACGATCTCTTCAGCGCTCATGCGCCCATGAAATCACCGCCGCACGAGGGACGGGACGGGCCTCACTGCCCCATGACGTACTTGACGGTCGGACCGGTCGTCCAGCCGCCGTCGACGGCGAGCTCCGCGCCCGTCACGTACGAGGCGGCGTCGGAGAGCAGGAAGACGACGGCGCCCGCGATCTCGTCGGCCTCGCCGACCCGGCCCATCGGCGTGTTCGGGTACTTGCCCTCGCCGCGCTCGATGCCGACGGAGGCCGTCATCGGGGTGTAGGTCATGCCGGGGTGGACGGAGTTCACGCGGATCTTCGCCGTGCCGAGCTCCACCGCGCCGATCTTCGTCAGGCCGCGCACGCCCCACTTCGAGGCGCCGTACCCGGCGGTCAGGGCCAGGCCCATCAGGCCCGCGGCCGAGGAGATGTTGACGATCGAGCCGCCACCCGCCTCCTTCATGGCGGGTATCGCGGCCTTCATGCCGATGAAGACGCCGGTCAGGTTGATGTCGAGGACCTTGCGGAAGTGCTCGACGGACTCGGTCTCCAGGAACGCGCCGGTGGAGATCCCGGCGTTGTTCACCAGACCGTGCAGCCCGCCGAACTCCGCCACCGCGAAGGCGACGGCCGCCGCCCACTCCTCCTCGGAGGTCACGTCGTGGTGGAGGAACCGGGCCCGCTCGCCGAGCGCCTCGGCCGTGGCCTTGCCGTCCTCGTCGAGGACGTCGGTGATCACGACGTTCGCGCCGGAGGCCACGGCCAGCCGGGCGGCCTCGGCGCCCAGGCCGCGGGCACCGCCGGTGATGAGCACGGTCTTGCCGGTGAGGTCGTTCATAGGAGGTCCCTTTCAGCGGGTTCGGACGCTCCGGGGCTGTGCGGCCCGGAGAAGCGCGGTGGTGGTCTCGACGAGATCGGCGAGGAACAGGGGCTCGTCCGTGAGCGGCTCGGTGCCGTCGAGGTACTGCCGGGCCCGGTCCGCCATGGCCGCGCCCACCACGGTCAGCGCCAGGTCGAGGCGCTCCAGGAGCAGCGGCTCGGGGAGCCCGTCGGCGGCGAGCCGGTCCGCGATCCGCTCGATCAGGCGCCAGTAGACGGTGCCGGCGAGCGTGGGGTGCGGGGTGCGGGTGCGGACGCCGCTCTCGTGGCTGAGCTGCGCGGAGATCCGCAGGCAGCGGCGGCCCCGGTCGGTGCGCAGCTCGCTCGCCTCGGCGGTCACGAGCGCGGCGATCAGCCGTCTCAGGTCGTCCTCGGTGTCGTCGACGAGGGGCGCGAGCACCTGTTCCGTACGGGTCTGGCGGCCGGCCATGACCGCGTCGAGCAGTCCGGCGCGCGAGCCGAAGTGGTACTGCACCGCCGAGGGGTTGGCCTGTCCGGCCAGCGCCACGACGTCCCGCAGCTGTGCGCCGTCGACGCCCTGTGCGGCGAAGAGCTCCTCCGCCGCGCGGATCAATTTCTCCCGGGTCTCGGGTCCCGACGTCCTCGCCATGACTCCATATTAATGCTCGGCATTAGAAAACGGAAAGGCCGAGGGAGGGCTCGGACGGTTGACTCGATACATCCGTGTATCCAAGATGCGGTCCATGTCCTACGACGCTGATGTGATCGTGATCGGGGCGGGCCTCGCCGGCCTCGTCGCCACCGCCGAGCTGGTCGACGCCGGCCGCACCGTGATCCTCCTCGACCAGGAACCCGAGCAGTCCCTCGGCGGCCAGGCCCACTGGTCCTTCGGCGGGCTCTTCCTCGTCGACTCGCCCGAGCAGCGCAGGATGCGCGTCAAGGACAGCCACGCCCTCGCCCTCCAGGACTGGTTCGGCACCGCGGGCTTCGACCGCACCGAGGACCACTGGCCGAGGAAGTGGGCCGAGGCGTACGTGGACTTCGCCGCCGGCGAGAAGCGCGCCTGGCTCCACGCGCGCGGGGTGCGCTTCTTCCCCGTCGTCGGCTGGGCCGAGCGCGGCGGCTACGACGCCAACGGCCACGGCAACTCCGTACCCCGCTTCCACATCACCTGGGGTACGGGACCCGGCCTCGTCGCCCCCTTCGAGCGCAAGGTCCGCGAGGGCGCCGCCCGCGGTCTCGTCGACCTCCGCTTCCGCCACCGCGTCACCGGACTCGGCCGCACGGCCGGTGCCGTCGACACCGTCTCCGGCGAGATCCTGGCCCCGTCCACCGCCGCCCGCGGCACCGCGTCGGGCCGCGAGGTCACGGGCTCCTTCGAACTGCGGGCCCAGGCCGTGATCGTCACCTCCGGCGGCATCGGCGGCAACCACGACCTCGTCCGCGCGCAGTGGCCCGCCCGGCTCGGCACCCCGCCCGCCAAGCTGCTCTCCGGCGTCCCCGCCCACGTCGACGGACTGATGCTCGGCATCGCCGAGAAGGCGGGCGCCCACCACATCAACCGCGACCGGATGTGGCACTACACCGAGGGCATCGAGAACTGGAACCCCATCTGGGCCCGCCACGGCATCCGCATCCTGCCCGGCCCTTCCAGCCTCTGGCTCGACGCCACCGGCAAGCGGCTCCCCGTCCCGCTCTTCCCCGGCTTCGACACCCTCGGCACCCTCGAACACATCATGCGGACCGGCCACGACCACACCTGGTTCGTCCTCGACAAGCGCATCATCGGCAAGGAGTTCGCGCTCTCCGGCTCCGAACAGAACCCCGACCTCACCGGCAAGTCCGTCCGCGACGTCCTCGGCCGGGCCCGCGCCGACGTACCGGCCCCCGTCCAGGCCTTCATGGACAAGGGCGTCGACTTCGTCGTCGAGAGCGACCTCTCCGCCCTCGTCCGCGGCATGAACCGGATCACCGGCGAGGACCTGATCGACGAGGCCGCGCTGCGCCGCGAGATCACCGCCCGCGACCGCGAGATCGCCAACCCCTTCACCAAGGACCTCCAGGTCACGGCGATCCGCGGCGCCCGCAAGTACCTGGGCGACAAGCTCATCCGTACGGCGTCCCCGCACCGCATCCTCGACCCGAAGGCGGGCCCGCTGATCGCCGTACGCCTCAACATCCTCACCCGCAAGTCCCTCGGCGGCCTGGAGACCGACCTCGACTCCCGCGTCCTGACGGAGGGCGGCGAGCCCCTGGCCGGCGTGTACGCGGCGGGCGAGGCGGCCGGCTTCGGCGGCGGCGGGGTCCACGGCTACCGCTCCCTCGAAGGCACCTTCCTCGGCGGCTGCGTCTTCTCGGGCCGCGCGGCGGGCCGGGCGGCGGCGAAGGCGGTGGACTGAGGGTCTCCGCGGAACCCGCCGAGCTCTCCGTGGGACCCGGTGTGTGGCGGGGGTCACACGCCGGGCTCTTCGTGTCGCGCCCCACCCCGCTGCCCAGGATGAGGTCATGGAGATAGGCATCGCACTGCCCCAGTACGGCACCCACGCCCGCGCGGACCGCATCGCGGCCTTCGCGCGGGACGCCGAGGACGCCGGGTTCGACTCGTTCTGGGTCGGCGACCGCGCCCTGACCCCGGTCGCCCCCAGTGACCTCTATCCGGGGCACACCCCGGAGAACCCGTACCCCCACCAGTACAAGACCTTCCTCGACCCGCTGACCGTGCTCACCGTCGCCGCCGGGGCCACCTCCCGCGCCCGGCTCGGCATGAGCACCCTCAACGGCCCCTGGTACCCGCCGGCCCTGCTGGCCCGCTCGCTCACCTCGCTCGACCAGGTGAGCGGCGGACGTCTCGACGTCGGTCTCGGCATCGGCTGGCTGCGCGACGAGTACACCGCCGTCGGCGCCGACTTCGGCCGGCGCGGCGCCCTCCTCGACGAGCTGCTCGACGTCCTCCACGGCTTCTGGACCCAGGAGGAGTTCGGCCACGAGGGACCGCACTGGTCGATCCCCGTCTCGTACGTGGGCCTGCGTCCCGTCCAGCCGGCCGGACCGCCCGTCCACCTCGGCGGCTTCAGCCCGGCCGCCCTGCGCCGGGTCGGCCGCCGGGCCGCCGGCTGGGTCGGCGCCGTGCTGCCGCCCGGGATGGCCGAGGGCCTGTGGGACGTGGCGCGGCGCGCGGCCGAGGAGGCGGGCCGGGACCCCGGGGCGCTGCGTCGGCAGATCCGGTACAACCCCGCCCCCGGTGCCACGGCCGACGCGATCGCCACGGTCCTCGCGGGCGTCCGGGACACCGGCGCCGACGGCTGCTTCGTCGACCTCCAGCAGTCCGTCGACGCGCCCGGCGAGGCCCTGGAACTCGGGATCAAGGTCCTGGGCCTGCTGCGGGGCTGAACACGACGGAGGGGCCCCGGACATCCGGGGCCCCTCCACGCGTACGAAACGGGCTACAGCACCAGCGACAGCAGCAGCACGAACACGATGCCGACGACCGAGATGATCGTCTCCATCACCGACCAGGTCTTGATCGTCTGGCCGACGTTCATGCCGAAGTACTCCTTCACCAGCCAGAAACCGGCGTCGTTGACGTGGCTGAAGAAGAGCGAGCCGGCACCGATCGCGAGGACGAGGAGCGACACCTCACCGGTCGACATGCCCTCGGCGAGCGGGGCCACCAGGCCGGCCGCCGAGATCGTCGCCACCGTGGCCGAGCCGGTCGCGAGCCGGATCGCGACCGCGATCAGCCAGGCGAGCAGCAGGGCCGGGATCGACCAGCTCTTCGAGAAGTCGAGGATCATCTGGCCGACGCCGATGTCGATCAGGGTCTGCTTGAAGCCGCCGCCCGCGCCGACGATCAGCAGGATGCCGGCGATGGGGGCGAGGGACTTCTCGACGGTCGAGTTCAGCCGCTCCTTGGTGAAGCCGGCCGCGCGGCCCAGGGTGAACATGCCGACTATGACGGCCGCGAGCAGGGCGATCAGCGGCGAGCCGATGACGTCGGTGACCTTCTGCACGCCGTTCTCGGGGTCGTCGATCACGATGTCGACGAGCGCCTTGACCAGCATCAGGACGACGGGCAGCAGGATGGTCGCGACGGTGGCGCCGAAGCCGGGGCGCTTCTCCAGGTCCTCGGAAGGCCGCGTCGGGATCATCTTCTCGGGCGCCTGGATGTCGACCCAGCGGGCGGCGTACTTGGAGAAGAGCGGACCGGCGATGATCACGGTGGGGATGGCGACGACCAGGCCGAGCGCGAGGGTCACGCCCAGGTTGGCGCCGACCGCGTCGATCGCGACGAGCGGGCCGGGGTGCGGCGGGATGAGGCCGTGCATCACGGACAGGCCGGCCAGCGCCGGGATGCCGATCCGCATCAGCGAGTAGTTGCCGCGCTTGGCGACCATGAGCACCACCGGGATCAGCAGCACGATGCCGACCTCGAAGAAGAGCGGCAGGCCGATCACGGAGGCGATCAGGACCATCGCCCACGGCATGGCCTTCTTGCCGGTCTTCGCCAGGATCGTGTCCACGATCTGGTCGGCGCCGCCGGAGTCGGCGAGCAGCTTGCCGAGGATCGCGCCGAGCGCGATGAGCACGCCCACACCGGCCACGGTGTTGCCGAGTCCGGTGCTGAACGACTTGATGGTGTCCGCGAGCGGGGCACCCGCGAACGCGCCGAGCGCCAGCGACCCGATGGTCAGCGCGAGGAACGCGTGCAGCTTGAACTTGGTGATGAGCAGGACGATGACGGCGATGCCGGCGAGCACGGCGATCCCCAGCTGGGCGTTGCCTGCCGAGGTGATCGGTTCGGCGGCGTCCGCTGCCAGGATCTCGACGCTGAGACTGGTCACGGTGGTGTCCTTCGTACGGGCAGGAAGGGGGACGGGGGTGCGGGGTGACGGGGGAGGGGTCAGCCGGCCAGGCCGCGCAGGGCGGCGACGGCGCGGGCGGTGATCTCCTCCGGGGTGCCGGAGACGTCGACGGCGACGCCGGCCTCGTCCTCCTGCAGCGGCTGCAGGGTGGCGAACTGGGAGTCGAGGAGTGCGGTGGGCATGAAATGGCCCTTGCGTGCGGCCATCCGCCCCTCGATCAGCTCCCGGTCACCGGTCAGATGCAGGAAGACGACCCCGGGCGCGGCGGCACGCAGCCGGTCCCGGTAGATCCGCTTGAGCGCGGAGCTGCTCACGACCCCGCCGAGCCCGGCCCGGCCGTGCGCCCACTCCCCGATGGCGTCGAGCCACGGCCCCCGGTCCGTGTCGTCCAGCGGGATGCCGGCCGACATCTTGGCGACGTTGGCCGCCGGGTGGAAGTCGTCGCCCTCGGCGTACGGCAGACCGAGCGCCTCCGCGACCAGCGGACCGATGGTGGTCTTGCCGGTCCCGGCGACGCCCATCACGACGACGACCGGGGGAGCGGAGAGGGGGGTGGTGCTCATGAGGGGTGCCTCGCTGTCTTCTTCGACATCGATTCGGTGAATCCGTCGCGCTCATGAAACCCATTGGGTACGACGTATTCAAGAGTCTGTGACATAAAAGTCGTACTTTTAATTCCCGGGTGTGATCATCCGGGCCCGCGCGCATAGGCTGATCGGCATGACGACACCGGCCCAGGGGCTCCACTCACACGTCCTGGCCACCCTGGGCCTCGCGATCACCGCCGGGGAGTACCCGCCGGGCACCGTGCTGCGCACCGACGAGCTCGCCCAGCGCTTCGACGTCTCCCGGACCGTCGTCCGCGAGGTCGTCCGGGTCCTGGAGTCCATGCACCTCGTCGAGTCCCGCCGCCGCGTCGGCGTGACCGTGCTCCCGACGGCCAGCTGGAACGTGTACGACCCCCAGGTGATCCGCTGGCGGCTGGCCGGCGCCGACCGCCCCCGCCAGCTCCGCTCGCTCACCGTGCTCCGCTCGGCCGTCGAACCGGTCGCCGCCGGCCTGGCCGCCCTGAACGCCACTCCCGAGCAGTGCCGCGAGCTCACCGAGCAGGCCCTCGGCATGGTCGCCACCTCGCGAGGCCGCCGCCTGGAGGAGTACCTCGTCCACGACATCGCCTTCCACCGGGTCGTGCTCAACGCCTCCGGCAACGAGATGTTCGCCCGCCTCGGCGACGTCGTCGCCGAGGTCCTCACCGGCCGCACCCACCACCACGTGATGTTCGAGGACCCCGACCCGGCGGCCGTCACCCTCCACGTCCAGGTCGCCGAGGCCGTACGGGAGCGGGACGCGGCCCGCGCCGAGGAGCTCACCCGCCAGATCGCCGTCGGCGCGCTCCAGGAACTGGACGTCCTCGCGCCATGAGGCCGAAAGACTCCCGTTACTTTCGCGTAAGTTCGCCGTAAAGCTCTGAACTAGCTCAAATAAGGGCGTTCAGTGACATGCGCCACAGTCAGTCGGGCGCCGCAACCGTGAGGATGTGCGCTGGCCGTGCCGGGGAGACCCCCCGTTCAGGTACGGCCGGGTACCGCACCGTCCCCCCCTCACGAAGGCGAACAACTCCATGACTGACCGCGTCACCGCGGCCGAGCCGCTGTCCGCCGCTCCGGCGAACCCGGCCGCCGCCCCCCACGTCGACGCAGGCGACGCCGGATACCGCAAGGACCTCAAGTCCCGGCACATCAACATGATCGCCATCGGCGGCGCCATCGGCACCGGCCTCTTCCTCGGCGCCGGCGGCCGCATGCACAACGCCGGACCCTCGCTCTTCATCGCGTACGCGGTCTGCGGCCTCTTCGCCTTCTTCGTCGTGCGCGCGCTCGGCGAGCTCGTGCTCTACCGCCCGTCCTCCGGCGCCTTCGTCTCGTACGCCCGTGAGTTCATGGGCGAGAAGGGCGCCTACACGGCCGGCTGGCTCTACTTCCTCAACTGGTCGACCACCGCCGTCGCCGACATCACCGCGGCCGCGACCTACGCCCACTTCTGGGCCATGTTCAGCGACATCCCGCAGTGGGTCCTCGCCCTGATCGCCCTCGCGGTCGTCCTCGCCGCCAACCTCATCTCCGTGAAGTACTTCGGCGAGATGGAGTTCTGGTTCGCGATCATCAAGGTCGCCGCGCTGGTCGCCTTCATGCTCGTCGGCATCTTCCTCGTCGTCACCTCGCACGACGTCGGCGGCCACACCCCCGGCCTGCACAACATCACCGAGAACGGCGGCATCTTCCCGAACGGCGTCATGCCGATGCTGCTGCTGATCCAGGGCGTCGTCTTCGCCTACGCCTCCGTCGAGCTGTGCGGCGTCGCCGCCGGCGAGACCGAGAACCCCGAGAAGATCATGCCGAAGGCGATCAACTCGATCATGTGGCGCGTCGGCCTGTTCTACGTCGGCTCGGTCGTCCTGCTCGCGCTGATCCTCCCGTTCACCGCCTACACCGGCGACCAGAGCCCGTTCGTCACCGTCTTCGACAAGCTCGGCATCCCCGGCGCCGCCGGCGTGATGAACCTCGTCGTCCTCACCGCCGCCCTCTCCAGCCTCAACTCGGGCCTCTACTCCACCGGCCGCATCCTGCGCTCGATGTCGCTGTCCGGCTCCGCGCCCAAGTTCACCGGCGTCATGAACAAGGGCGGTGTCCCCTACGGCGGCATCCTGCTCACCGCGGGCTTCGGCATCGCCGGTGTCGTCCTCAACTTCCTGATGCCGGGCGAGGCCTTCGAGCTCGTCCTCAACTTCGCCTCCATCGGCATCATCGGCACCTGGGCCATGATCATGATCTGCTCGCTGCTCTTCGTGCGCCGCGCCGAGCAGGGCAAGCTCGTCCGGCCCGCGTACCGGCTGCCCTGGGCCCCGTACACCCAGATCATCACCCTGGGCTTCCTCGCCTCCGTCCTCGTCCTGATGTGGATGGACGGCGGCGTCGGCCGCACCACCGTGAACTGTCTGCCGCTCATCGCGGCCGCGCTCACCGGCGGCTGGTTCCTGGTCCGCCGCCGGGTCCGCGAGACCGCCGCGGCCCAGCAGGACTGAGACTCCCCCCACGGGAGACGGCGGGACCCCCACAGGCACGGCCTGCGGGGGTCTCGCCTTTTGTCAGGAGATAGTGGTACGCAAGAGCCTTACAAGATCCGTTCGGAGAAAAGGAAGTTCGCGATGCCGCAGCACGTCCAGGGGGTCATCGCCCCCGGCAAGAACGAACCGGTACGGGTCGAGACGATCGTCATCCCCGACCCCGGCCCCGGCGAGGCCGTCGTGAAGATCCAGGCCTGCGGCGTCTGTCACACCGACCTCCACTACAAGCAGGGCGCGATCAACGACGAGTTCCCCTTCCTCCTCGGCCACGAGGCCGCCGGAATCGTCGAGTCCGTCGGCGAGGGCGTCACCGACGTCACCCCCGGCGACTTCGTGATCCTCAACTGGCGCGCCGTCTGCGGCACCTGCCGCGCCTGCACCCGCGGCCGCCCCTGGTACTGCTTCGCCACCCACAACGCGAAGCAGAAGATGACGCTCCTCGACGGCACGGAGCTCTCCCCGGCCCTCGGCATCGGCGCCTTCGCCGAGAAGACCCTCGTCGCCGCCGGCCAGTGCACCAAGGTCGACCCGGCCGTCGCCCCCGAGGTCGCGGGCCTCCTCGGCTGCGGCGTGATGGCCGGCATCGGCGCCGCCATCAACACCGGCAACGTCGGCCGCGGCGACACCGTCGCCGTCATCGGCTGCGGCGGCGTCGGCGACGCGGCCGTCGTCGGCTCCCGCCTCGCCGGAGCCGCGAAGATCATCGCCGTGGACATCGACGACCGGAAACTGGCCAAGGCCCAGGAGATGGGCGCCACCCACACGGTCAACTCCCGTTCCACGGACCCCGTCGAGGCGATCCGCGAGCTCACCGGCGGCTTCGGCGCCGACGTCGTCATCGAGGCCGTCGGCCGCCCGGAGACGTACGAGCAGGCCTTCTACGCCCGAGACCTCGCGGGCACGGTGGTCCTGGTAGGCGTCCCGAGCCCCGAGATGAAGCTGGAACTGCCTCTCCTCGACGTCTTCGGCCGAGGCGGCGCGCTCAAGTCCTCCTGGTACGGGGACTGCCTGCCGTCCCGCGACTTCCCGATGCTCATCGACCTGCACCAGCAGGGCCGTATCGACCTCGCCGCCTTCGTCACCGAGACGATCGGCCTCGGCGACGTCGAGAAGGCCTTCGCGCGGATGCACGAGGGCGACGTCCTGCGCTCGGTGGTGGTCCTCTGATGGCCGCACGCATCGACCACCTGGTCACCTCCGGCACCTTCAGCCTCGACGGCGGCACCTGGGACGTCGACAACAACGTCTGGATCGTCGGCGACGACACCGAGGCCATCGTCATCGACGCCGCCCACGACGCCGCGGCGATCCTTGCGGCGCTCGACGGCCGCGCCCTGCGCGCCATCGTCTGCACCCACGCCCACGACGACCACATCGACGCGGCCCCGGCCCTCGCGGCCGCCACCGGCGCGCGCATCCTGCTCCACCCGGCCGACCAGCCGCTGTGGAAGCTGACCCACCCGGACCACACCCCGGACGGAGACCTCGGCGACGGCCAGGTCCTCACCATCGCGGGCACGGACCTGAAGGTCCTCCACACCCCGGGCCACGCCCCCGGCGCGGTCTCCCTGTACGCCGCCGACCTGGGCACGGTCTTCACCGGCGACACCCTGTTCCAGGGCGGCCCGGGCGCGACGGGCCGGTCCTACTCGGACTTCCCGACGATCGTCGACTCGATCCGCGAGAAGCTCCTCACCCTGCCGCCGGAGACGGTGGTCCGCACGGGCCACGGCGAAACGACGACGATCGGCGCGGAGGCCCCGCACCTGGAGGAATGGATCAACCGGGGCCACTGAGCACGGAGGGACTCTCGAAGGCCCTCGCCACACCGGTGAACGGGTCGGTGAACTCCAGCGTCCGAGCGAGCAGTTGCAGCGGACGCGAGAAGTCCTCCGGCCCGTCCGCACGGACCACGGGATAGACGGGATCGCCGAGAATGGGCACCCCCAACCGGTTCATATGCACCCGCAGCTGATGGGTCCGCCCGGTCACGGGCACGAGCCGATACCACCCCACCCCTCCCGCGTGCCGCACCAGCGAGATCCGACTCTCACTGTTCGGCTCACCCGGCACCTCCCGGGCGGCCATCACCCCACGCTCCTTCTCGATCCGACTGCGCACGGTGACGGGCAGCTCGACGGCCGGATCGTACGGGGCCACCGCCTCGTACTCCTTGCGCACGAGCCGGTCCCGGAACAGCGTCTGGTACGCCCCCCGGTCCTCGGGCCGCACCACGAACAGCACGAGCCCGGCCGTCAGCCGGTCCAGCCGGTGCGCCGGCTGAAGGAAGGGCAGCCCGAGATCACGCCGCAACCGCGCGAGCGCGGTCTCCGTCACATGCCGCCCCCGAGGCATGGTCGCCAGAAAATGCGGCTTGTCGGCCACGACGATCCGCTCGTCCCGATAGAGCACCCCGACCTCGAAGGGCACAGGCGTCTCGACGGGAAAGTCCCGATGGAACCAGAGATACCGCCCGCCGACATACGGCTCGTCGGGCCCGACCGGCCCGTCGACCCCGACGAACCGCCCCTCCCGCACCATCCCCTCGACCCGCCCGACCCCGACGGCACCCCCGTACCGCGCGACCAGAAAATCCCGAACGCTCACCCACCCCACCCCATCCCCCTCAGGCAACCGCACCCGCACGGGATCGATCCCGTACCGCTGGGGGAGGGGCGAAAGGGGGGCCTTGGATCTGCGTCGCACCGGTCCTACCGCCGTGATTCCTGCCGCCGTAACAAGAAGGACCCCACAAAATGTGGGGTCCTTCGCTGGTGTCCGAGGGGGGACTTGAACCCCCACGCCCGATAAAGGGCACTAGCACCTCAAGCTAGCGCGTCTGCCATTCCGCCACCCGGACAAGGTGTCTGTCTTTCGGGGCGCTCGGCCCTTCCGACGAACAGAACAATAGCAAAGATCTGAGGGGGCCGATCACCACCCTCGCTCGGCCCCCGGCATGTGACAGCGGCGTGTCGGGCCCTGCGGCGCCCTTGGGCGGTGAGGGGGCCACGCGGGAGGATGGGGGAGATCACAAGGAATCACGTGGGGCACGTAGTGGGAGGAAGCAGCGTGAGCGAGTCGAACACGACCCGGAGCGTCAGCGGCGAGGACGAGGTGGTGGACCTCTGTCGTGACCTCATCCGCATCGACACCAGCAACTACGGCGACCACTCCGGACCGGGAGAGCGGGCGGCGGCCGAGTACGTCGCCGAGAAGCTCGCGGAGGTCGGACTCGAGCCGAAGATCATCGAGTCGCACAAGGGGCGGGCCTCCACCGTGGCCCGCATCGAGGGCGAGGACCCGTCGAAGCCGGCCCTGCTCATCCACGGGCACACCGACGTGGTTCCGGCCAATGCCGAGGACTGGACGCACCATCCCTTCTCCGGCGAGGTCGCCGACGGCTGCGTGTGGGGCCGCGGCGCCGTCGACATGAAGGACATGGACGCGATGACCCTCGCGGTCGTCCGGGACCGGCTGCGCAGCGGCCGCAAGCCCCCGCGCGACATCGTCCTCGCCTTCCTCGCCGACGAGGAGGCCGGCGGCACCTACGGCGCCCGGCACCTGGTCGACAAGCACCGCGACCTCTTCGACGGGGTCACGGAGGCGATCGGCGAGGTCGGCGGCTTCTCCTTCACCGTGAACGAGAACCTGCGGCTCTACCTGGTCGAGACGGCCCAGAAGGGCATGCACTGGATGCGGCTGACCGTCGAGGGCACGGCCGGCCACGGCTCCATGACCAATGACGACAACGCCATCACGGAGCTCTGCGAGGCGGTGGGCCGCCTCGGCCGCCACCAGTGGCCGGTGCGCGTCACCAAGACCGTGCGGTCCTTCCTGGACGAGCTCTCCGACGCCCTGGGCACCCCGCTCGACCCCGAGGACATGGACGGCACCCTCGCCAAGCTCGGCGGCATCGCCAAGATGGTCGGCGCCACCCTCCGCAACTCCGCCGCCCCCACCATGCTCGGCGCCGGCTACAAGGTGAACGTGATCCCCGGCCAGGCCACGGCGCACGTCGACGGCCGCTTCCTGCCCGGCTACGAGCAGGAGTTCCTGGCCGACCTCGACCGGATCCTCGGGCCCCGCGTGAAGCGCGAGGACGTGCACGGCGACAAGGCCCTGGAGACCAGCTTCGACGGCGCCCTCGTGGACGCCATGCAGCTGGCGCTGCGCGCCGAGGACCCGATCGCCCGCGCCGTCCCGTACATGCTCTCCGGCGGCACCGACGCCAAGTCCTTCGACGACCTCGGCATCCGCTGCTTCGGCTTCGCCCCGCTCCAGCTGCCGCCCGAGCTCGACTTCGCCGGCATGTTCCACGGCGTGGACGAGCGGGTCCCGGTCGACGGCCTCAAGTTCGGCGTCCGCGTTCTGGACCGTTTCCTCGACGCCTGCTGAATTCGCCAGTCTGTTTGTATGTAACCGGAAAGAGTGAATGCCCTCGGGGGCTCGTAGCCCTCACCATTCCCCCTCGTTACAGGTGATGCGGTCCGCGGCTGGGGCCGCATTGCCAACTAGGAGGAATAATGATCAAGAAGGTCGTCGCTGCTGCGGCTGCCACCGGCGGTCTCGTTCTCGCGGGCGCGGGCATGGCCGTTGCCGACGCGGGTGCCCAGGGTGCCGCCATCGGCTCCCCCGGCGTGCTCTCGGGCAACGTCGTCCAGGTTCCGGTTCACATCCCCGTGAACGTGTGCGGCAACACGGTCTCCGTGATCGGCCTGCTGAACCCCGCCTTCGGCAACACCTGCATCAACGCCTGACGTTGTGCCTCGCCCCGTGAGGGTCTGAGCCGGTCCGGCCCCGGAGTGCGCGCCATGCACTCCGGGGCCGGTGGCCATTTCCGCCCCGGGCCGACCGCCCGGTGGCACTCCTTCTAAGCCGAGCAGGCAGGAACAAGCTATGCGACAGGTCACGCGCAAGGGCCTTATCACCGTGGCGGCCGCCGGAGGCGTTTTCGCCGCCGTCGGCGGCGGATATGCGCACGCCGATTCCGGCGCGAACGGTACGGCCACGAATTCCCCGGGCATCGCGTCCGGTAATTCCGTCCAGGTCCCGGTGCACGTACCGGTGAACGCCTGCGGAAACACCGTCAATGTCGTCGGTGTGCTCAATCCGGCCTTCGGCAATACGTGCGCCAACACCTCCCCGTCCGGCAGCGGCTCCTCCGCCGGCGGGCACACGAGCAACTCTCCGGGCGTGGCCTCGGGCAACAACGTCCAGGTCCCGATCGACGTCCCGGTGAACGTCTGCGGCAACAACGTCACGGGCGTCGGCCTGGGCAACGCCGTCACGGGCAACGACTGCGCCAACGGGGGAGGGGACACGGGGTACGGGGAGGAGGGGCCCGGCACTCCGGGTACGCCTGGCACTCCCGGTACGCCTGGCACTCCGGGTACGCCCGGGACCCCGGGCACTCCGGGGACGCCTGGCACTCCCGGTACCCCGGGCACGCCCGGCACCCCTGGGACTCCGGGTACGCCCGGGACTCCCGGTACGCCCGGCACCCCTGGTACTCCCGGGCACCCGGGTACGCCTGGTACTCCCGGCACCTCCGGCGGCGAGGGCGGGCCGAACACTCCCGGTACCCACGTCGTCACCCCGCCCCGCGCCGTCGAGGAGCTCGCCGAGACCGGCTCCGGGCCGCTCGGCGTGATCGTCCCGGCCGGCGCCGGACTGCTGCTCGCCGGCTCGCTGATCTACCGCCGCGCCCGCAGCGCCGCCTGAGCCCCCGCGGTCACGCACCACGCACAGGGGCCCCGCACACCGCGGGGCCCCTTCTCGCTGTCCACTCGTCGCGCTACCAGGTCGCCCTGACCTGGCGGATGATCCGCCGCTTCAACCGCACTCTGCGGCTCCCGTCCCGGTGGAGGCTCAGACGGTCCAACTCCCAGTGTCCGTACTCGGCATGGTCGGTCAGGAGCCGCGTCGCCTCCTTGCGGGAGACACCGCGCGGCACGTACACGTCGACAAATTCGTATTCCGGCATCGCATCTATTGTGCGGGCACGGGCCCGGTACGGATAGCGTCTGTCCCATGTCTGATGCTGCGCAGCCAACCGCTGCCGAGGTACGTGCCGCCGCCGAGGCGGTCAAGACCGCACTGGACCGTCACCTCGCGGCGGTCGAACGCCGCACGGGAGACGACGACACGGCCGTCTACGAAGCCTTCAACGCCCTCGCCGCGGCGGCCGAGGCGTACGACGAACTCCTCTACGACCGCTACGACGAGGTCACCCCCTTCGAGATCCCCGGAGCCGACGGCAACCTGCCGCCGTACGCCGGACCTGACGAACCCCACGCCCTCAGCCTCCTGATCCGCCGCGACTACGCCGTGGCGGAACCGCAACGCCTGCTCGCCCAGGCCCGCCGCGTCGCCGAGCTCGGCGACGACGCGGACACCGCGGCCGCCGCCAAGGCCGGCGTCTCGCCGCTCGCCGCCCTCGGCGTGCTCTTCGGCGAGTACGAACCGGACGAGATCGCCTCCCGGCACAAGGAGTTCGGCCTGGAGGAAGGGGACTCCACGCTCTGGGTCACCGCCGCCGACGAACTCCCCGAACCGGGGGAGTGGCTGGCGGCTCCCTTCGACCACGCCGATCCCGAGCGGATCGTCTGCCGCTTCGACGTCAGCTCCGTCTTCGACGAGGAGGAGGACGAGGACGAGCCCGTGGACGCGGCGGTCCGCGGCGTGGACGCCTGACGTCCGGCCTCCGCCGCCTTCCAGGAAGCGGGAGGGCCGGGACGCCGTGTGCGGTGTCCCGGCCCTTCGTCGCTCCCGCGCCGCTACTTCTCCTCGTCGGCCGCCAGCAGCCCTTCCAGGAGGGGCCGCAGCCGCGTCGTACGCTCCGGGGCCACCCCCTCGGCCACCGCGCGGGCCAGCGCCTGGTCCACGCCGTGCACGACCGACAGATGGCGCTCCGCCCGGCCGAAGGCGGTGTACACCCACGGTCGGCTCAGGCCGCCCGCGGCGTCCCCGGGCAGCACCACGACCACCGCGGGCCAGCGCGCCCCCGCCGCCTGGTGCGCCGTGAGCGCCCAGCCGTGCCGCAGCGCCGACTCCACCCGCTCCTTCGGTACGACGATCTCGTCGTCCCCGCAGCGCAGCCGCAGCCCCTCGGCGTCGGCCGAGAGGACCGTGCCGGTCACCGTGCGCCCCGGTACGGGCGCGTACGCCACCCGGTCCCCCGGGTCGTAGCCCCCGAAGCGGCCGGGGCCGGGGTTCAGCCGCTGCTTGAGCGCGGCGTTCAGCGCGCGCGTACCGGCCGAGCCGCCGTGGCCGACCGTCACGACCTGCGTCTGCTCGGACGGCACCCCGATGGCCCGGGGCACCGAGTCCGCCACCAGCTGGACCGTACGGTGCACGGCCTCGCCCGCGTCCCGCACCGGGACGATCACGACCTCCTTGCCGGGGGCCTCGACCTGGTTCAGCTCGCCGACGCCGATGCCCGACACCAGCTCGCCGAGCGGCCCCGGGTCGGGGACGCGGGAGGCGATCCTCGGGCACACCCGGGCCGCGAGCAGGTCCGCGAAGACCCGGCCCGCGCCCGGCGCGCCGAGCACCTCCGGGTCGCCGCTCAGCACCAGTCGGCAGCCGTCCGGGAGCGACTCCACCAGCATCGCGCCGGTCTCCACGTCCAGCTGCGGCGCGTCGAGCACCACGAGGAGGTCCAGGGCGAAGGCGCCGTCCTCGTCCCGGCCGGGGCCCGCAGCACCGGACAGCAGGGCGGCGACCGTCACCGCGTCCGCCCCGGCGGCCCTGCGCCCGGCGTCCGCGTGGACGGCCACCAGGGTGCGCAGCCCGCGCTCACGGGCCGCCGCGGCGAGCGCCACCGGCTCGGCGCGGGAGGCCTCTCCGCCGGTGTGCAGGACGAGGCCGTGGGCCCCGGCGGCGCGCTCGAGCTCGCCGCCCTCCCAGGCGTCGGGAGTCGCCGTCTTGGCCAGGCGGGCGAGACCGTCCGCGAGGCTCTCCTCCGCGAGCGCGTACCGGTCGAGTCCGAGCAGTACGGGAGTGGCGGGCGCGGGTGTCTCCTCGACCTCCTCGACCTCCTCGTCGCCGTCGGGCTCTTCCGCCGTCTCCTCCTCCTGGAAGACGAGGACCGCGCCCTCGGAGACCGCGGTCTCGACGGCCTGCTCGGGGTCGGGCACCGCGTGCCCGGCGAGTCCGGCGCGCACGGCCTCGATCTCCAGGGCCGTGTGCCCCTGGAGGGCGGCCCGCTCCAGGAGCCACACGGTCAGGGCGACCGCACGGCGCGGGTCGCCGGGGCCGCACGCGGGGCCGAGCAGCGCCCGCGCGAAACCGTCGGCCTGCTCGGGGCGGACCCCGGCCACCGCGAGCAGCTGCCACGGGTCCTCGCGCAGCGCCCCGGCCGCGCCCTCGCCGAGCGCGGCGGCGACCTGGCCGGCCAGCGTCTCGGGGGCGCCGCCCTCGGCGAGGACCTCGCGGACGGCGGCCGTGGTGCCGGGCGCCGGAGCCGCCGGCCGCTCCGGTGCGGGGGGCCGCACGGTCATCGCCGGGGGCGCCTCGGCGGCGGGGCGGCGGGGTGCGGGCTCGGGTGCCGGCTCGTAGAACGTGCTGCCCGTGGCGGAGCCGCCCTCCACGGCCCGGACGGCCGCGAGGAGGTCGGCGGCGGTGCCGCTCAGCTTGGCGCCGCTCGCCACCGGGCCGCTCTTCTCGGCCTTCCGCGCCTCGATCCTCGCCCGCAGCTCCCGCTGCGCGGCCAGCTCGGCCTGCGCCTCGCTCAACCCGGCCGCGTCGGCGCCGTCCCCGGACTGCGGGGTCTCGGCGGGCGCGTCGGCGGCGTCCGGCTCTTCGGTCGCCCCGGCCGGGTCGGACGACGCCGGCTCTTCGGTCGCCCCGGCCGGATCGGACGACGCCGGCTCGTCCGTCGCCTCGTCGCCCGTCCCGGCGGCGTCGGCCGTCTCCGCGCCGGTGACACCCTCGCCGGAGTCCGACTTCTCGGCCGTGTCCGGCTCCTCGGCCGCTCCCGACTCCTCGGCCGCTCCCGGCCCCTCGGTCCGGTCCTCCGTGGCGGCCCGTTCCTCCGTGGCGGCCCGTTCCTCGGGGGCGTCGGGGGCCACGGCCTCCGTGGGGTGGTCCCCCGGGGTCTCGGCGGGGGGCACGGCCTCGGGCGCGGTCTCCCCGGAAGGCTCGGTCACAAGGTGCTCCAGTCGTGATCCGGATAGCGGTGCACGGGCGCCGACACATCGTCCAGCGCCCGACAGATCTCGTCAGGAAGACTAAGGGCCTCCACTGACAACGCGGCCGTGAGCTGCCGCGCCGTGCGCGCGCCGACGATCGGCGCGGTCACCCCGGGCCGGTCGCGGACCCAGGCGAGGGCCACGTGGAGCGGGGTCGTCGCGAGCCCGTCCGCCGCCGTCGCCACCGCGTCCACGATCCGGCTCGCCGCCTCGTCCAGGTACGGCTCCACGAACGGCGCCATCGTCTCGGAGGCGCCCCGCGAGTCCGTCGGCGTGCCGCTGCGGTACTTCCCCGTCAGGACCCCGCGCCCCAGCGGGGACGAGGGCAGCAGGCCTATGCCGAGGTCCAGCGCGGCCGGCAGCACCTCCCGCTCGACGCCCCGCTGGAGCAGCGAGTACTCCAGTTGCGCGCCGGCGAGCCGGGTCCGGTCGCCGGCGAGCTGCCAGGTGCCCGCCTTGGCGAGCTGCCAGCCGCAGAAGTTGGCCACGCCCGCGTACCGCGCCCGGCCGCTGCGTACGGCGATGTCGAGGGCCTGCAGCGACTCCTCCAGGGGCGTGTACGGGTCGAAGGCGTGCAGCTGCCACAGGTCCACGTGGTCCGTGCCGAGCCGGGCGAGGGAGGCGTCGAGCGCGGCCAGCAGGTGCCCGCGCGAGCCGTCCGTGCGCCGGTCGGGGTCCGGGACGCTGCCCGCCTTGGTCGACAGGACCAGGTCCTGCCGGGGGACCAGGCGCTCCATCAGGCGGCCGAGCAGATACTCCGCCTCGCCCCCGCCGTACACGTCGGCGGTGTCCACGAGCGTGCCGCCCGCGTCCCAGAACGCCTTCAACTGCTCGGCGGCGTCGTGCTCGTCGGTGTCCCGGCCCCAGGTGAGGGTGCCGAGTCCGATGCGCGACACACGCAGGCCGGTACGTCCGAGATGCCTCTGCTCCATGGGCGCGAGAGTACTGGCCAGGGCACCACGCGGAGAGAGCCTGTGGACAACCGCGTCCTGACGGATGGCCCACGCGCGCGCTAGAGTCCGGCCAAAGAGACGTTACCGATGGGTAAGGGGTGCGTGGAATGCGGCTCGGCATCAACCTCGGCTACTGGGGCGCCGGCATGGACGGCGACAATCTCGCTGTCGCCCAGGAGGCGGACCGGCTCGGCTACGACGTCTGCTGGGCCGCCGAGGCCTACGGCTCCGACGCCCCCACCGTCCTCGCGTGGGTCGCGGCCAAGACCGAGCGGATCGACGTCGGTTCCGCGATCATGCAGATCCCGGCGCGTCAGCCCGCGATGACGGCGATGACGGCGGCCACCCTCGACTCGCTCACCGGCGGCCGCTTCCGCCTCGGCCTCGGCGTGTCCGGACCGCAGGTCTCCGAGGGCTGGTACGGAGTGAAGTTCGACAAGCCGCTCGCCCGGACCCGCGAGTACGTCGAGATCGTCCGCAAGGCGATGACCCGGGAGCGGCTCAGCTACGACGGTGAGCACTGGACGCTGCCGCTGCCCGGCGGCCCCGGCAAGCCGATCAAGCTCACCGTCCACCCGCAGCGCGAGCACATCCCGCTCTACATCGCCGCGATCGGGCCGAAGAACCTGGAGCAGACCGGCGAGATCGCCGACGGCGCCCTGCTGATCTTCCCGTCCGCGGAGCACCTGGAGGAGACCGCGCTCCGGCACCTCCGGGCGGGCCGTGAGAAGGCCGGTCTGACCATGGACGGCTTCGACGTCTGTCCGACCCTGCCGCTCGCCCTCGGCGACGACGTGACCGCGCTGGCCGACGTGTTCCGCCCGTACACCGCGCTGTATGTCGGCGGCATGGGCAGCCGGAAGCAGAACTTCTACAACCAGCTCGCCCAGCGCATGGGGTACGAGAAGGAGGCCGCCGAGATCCAGGACAAGTACCTGGCCGGCGACAAGGCCGGAGCGGCGGCCGCGGTGCCCCACTCGCTGATCGACCAGACCACGCTGCTCGGCTCCGTCGAGCGGATCGCCGAGCGGATGACGGCCTACGCGGAGGCCGGGGTCACCACCCTGACCCTCGCCCCGGCAGGCTTCACCCTGGACGAGCGCCTTGCGGCCCTGCGGGCAGGCGTCGAGGCGATGGAGCAGGCGGGCCTGGCCTAGGAAAATCTGCGGCCGTGGTGGGGGCTCGGGGGTCTTCCCCGCCACGGCCGTCATGCGGATAAACGCTCCACGGGGCCACCGGTTACGCCCTCGGGACTCACTCTTTCGGCCGAGCCGCCGTGCCCTCCTGTTGCCCGCCGTCCGGGAGCCGACTTGACTCGTTCTTCCCGGACGTACCGGAGTGCGGACGTCCGCACGGAGGTGGCGGCGATGCTCACGGCCAAGGCCCTGTTCCAGGAAATCATCGACAACGACGAGTCCTTCCGGCTCTTCTGTTCCATCGCCGCGAGCGGCGAGTCCCAGGGCGGCTGGGAGAACGCCCGGATCGCGGCCCTCGTCGCGCCCGGCATGCGCGCCCTCGCGCCCAAGATCACCCGGCACGGCGCCGACGAGGACAAGCACGGCCGGATCTTCCACGCGTTGATGAAGAAGCGCGGCCTCGAACCCGTCCCCGTGCCCCCCGACACCGACTACACGATGCTGCTCGAACAGCGCGGCATCGGCCTCGCGCACGAGAAGCTCCGCGCCGACCGGCCGCTCACCGAGGAGGACGTGGTCGTCTACCTCGCGCACAGCAGGGTCACCGAGGAGCGCGCCGCCGACCAGATGCAGCTGCTCGTGAAGTACTTCGGTGACCATCCGGAGCTCGGCAAGGCCATCCGGATGATCTGCAACGACGAGGACAACCACCTCGCCTACTGCCACGAGGAACTGCTGCGGCTCGCCCGCCAGGGCCACGGCCGGCTGATCCAGCGCACGCTGCGCGCGTCCGCCCTCGCCGAGATCCGGGTCTACCGCGACGTCAGCCTCGCCGTGATGCGGCACATGGGCCGCATCCTCGGCTGGCCGAAGCCCAAGGCGGCCGTCCTCGCCGCCGGGATCCACGCCGTGTACGCGTACGAGCGCGCCGCCGGCTGGCACAGGATGGTCGACCTGCGGATGCCCGAGCGGCTGAACGCCCTGGGCGGCCCCGCGACCCCCGCCCCCGCCTTCTGAGCGGGGCCGGCGGGGGCTACAACCAGCCGCGCCGCTTGAAGACCCGGTACAGGGCGAGCACGATGCCCGTCATCACCAGGATCACGACCGGGTACGAGGCCTCCCAGCGCAGCTCCGGCATGTGGTCGAAGTTCATCCCGTAGATCCCCGCGACCATCGTGGGGACCGCGGCCATGGCGGCCCACGCCGAGATCTTCCGCATGTCGTCGTTCTGCCGGACGCCCATCTGCGCGAGATGGGCCGACAGCACGTCGGACAGCAGCCGGTCGAGGCCCTCCACCTGCTCGTTGGAGCGCAGCAGATGGTCGTTGACGTCACGGAAGAAGGGCTGCGAGCGCTCGTTGACGAAGGGCACCGAGCCGGCCGTCAGCCGGGCCATGGGTCCGGCCAGCGGACCGCTCGCCCGGCGGAACTCCAGGACCTGCCGCTTGGCCGTGTAGATCCGCTCCGCGGTGTTGGCCGGATTGCCGGCCCTGGGCGCGAAGACGTCCGCCTCCAGCTCCTCCAGGTCGACCTGGAGCTCGGCCGCCACGTCGAGGTAGTGGTCCACGATCGCGTCGCTCACCGCGTACAGCACCGCCGTCGGCCCGTGCTTCAGGACCTCCCGCTCGGCCTCCAGGCGCCGCCGGACCTGCGCGAGGGGAGCGCCCTCGCCGTGCCGGACCGTCACGACGAACGAGTCGCCCATGAACACCATCAGCTCGCCGGAGGACACCCGGTCGCTCTCCGGCTCGTACACGATCGGCTTGAGCACCACGAAGAGCGAGTCGTCGTAGACCTCCAGCTTGGGCCGCTGATGGGCCTTCAACGCGTCCTCGACGGCCAGCGGGTGCAGCGCGAACTCGGAGGCGACATGGGCGAACTCCGCCTCCGAGGGCTCGTGGAGCCCCACCCACAGGAACGCGTCGCCCGTCGCCCGCGCCTCCTCCAGGGCGTCCGAGAGGTCGGCGGGTCCGTCCGTACGGCGCCCGTCCCGGTAGATGGCAGAGTCCACGATCACGCCGCGCATTCTCGCACCGCCTAGGCTGGCCCGCATGGCCACGCTGATCCTCGTCCGGCACGGACGCTCCACCGCCAACACCTCCGGGGTCCTCGCCGGGCGCACGCCCGGGATCGCGCTCGACGAGCGCGGGGCCGCCCAGGCCGCCGCCCTGCCGGGGCGCCTCGCGGACGTGCCGCTCGCCGCGGCCGTCACCAGCCCCCTCCAGCGCTGCCGGGAGACCCTGCGGCCGCTCCTGGACGCCCGCCCCGGTCTCCCGCTGCACGTCGAGGACCGGATCAACGAGTGCGACTACGGCGACTGGTCGGGCCGCAAGCTGGCCGAGCTCAACGACGAGCCCCTGATGGAGGTCGTCCAGGCGCACGCCTCCGCCGCCGCATTCCCCGGCGGCGAGTCCATGCGGGCCATGCAGAACCGTGCCGTCGAGGCCGTACGCGACTGGAACGCGCGCATCGACGCCGAGCACGGCGAGGACGCCACGTACCTCATGTGCTCCCACGGGGACATCGTGAAGGCGATCGTCGCCGACGCCCTCGGCCTCCACCTGGACCTCTTCCAGCGCATCCACGTCGACCCCTGCTCGGTCACCGCGATCCGCTACACGCGCGTGCGTCCCTTCCTCCTCCGCCTCGGCGACACCGGGGACTTCGCCGGATTCGCCCCCCGGGAGCACCCCGACAGCGGTGGGACGGCGGAGGTCGGTGGTGGTGCGGGCGCACCGTGATCCCCACGCGCAGTAGGGTGGACGCGCCGCTGTAGTACGACTGTCGAGACTCAAGGGAGCCGGGAACGTGTCCCGTCAGGTGTTCCTCTACGACCCACCGGAGCGTTTCGTGGCCGGCACGGTCGGGCTGCCTGGCCGCCGTACGTTCTTCCTCCAGGCGTCCGCCGCCGGCCGGGTCACCAGTGTCGCCCTGGAGAAGACCCAGGTCGCGGCCCTCGCCGAGCGCATGGACGAACTCCTCGACGAGGTCGTCCGCCGCACCGGGGGCAACGCGCCCGTGCCCGCCGTCGCCCCCGCCGAGATCGCGGACACCGCTCCCCTCGACGTGCCCGTCGAGGAGGAGTTCAGGGTCGGCACCATGGCCCTCGCCTGGGACGGCGAGGAGCAGCGCATGATCGTCGAGGCGCAGGCGCTGGTCGAACTCGACGCGGACTCCGAGGAGGACCTCGCCGAGGCCGAGGAGCGGCTGCTCCAGGACGAGGAGAACGGCCCGCCGATGCTCCGGGTCCGGCTCAGCGGGGCCCAGGCCCGGGCCTTCGCCAAGCGCGCCCTCGACGTCGTCAACGCCGGCCGGCCGCCCTGCCCGCTGTGCAGCCTGCCGCTCGACCCCGAGGGGCACGTCTGCCCGCGCCAGAACGGATACCGCCGCGGAGCATGAGCAGCCCCGAGAGCCCGCGCGACACCGAGCTGCTCGCGCGCGGTGAGCTGACCGTGCGCGGCCGGGTCCGCGAGGCGTCCAACGCCGTGCTGTACTGCTCCGTCGCCCACGAGGGCCGGGAAGCGGCCTGCGTCTACAAGCCGGTCGCGGGGGAGCAGCCCCTGTGGGACTTCCCCGACGGCACCCTCGCCCAGCGCGAGGTCGCCGCGTACGAGATCTCCGAGGCCACCGGCTGGGGCCTCGTCCCGCCGACGGTGCTCCGCGACGGGCCGTACGGGGAGGGCATGGTCCAGCTGTGGATCGAGGCCGACCCCGGGGCGCGGCTCCTGGCCCTCACCGAGGACGAGGAGGCGGGCGAGGGCTGGAAGGCCGTGGGGCCCGCGCAGATCGACGAGGAGCGCACCGCGCTCCTCGTCCACGCCGACACCCCGGAGCTGCGCCGGCTGGCCGTCCTGGACGCCGTCATCAACAACGGCGACCGCAAGGGCGGGCATCTGCTGCCGGCGCCTGGCGGTCGGCTGTACGGCATCGACCACGGGGTGACCTTCCACGTCGAGGACAAGCTGCGCACCCTGCTGTGGGGCTGGGCGGGCGAGGAGCTGCCCGCCGAGGCCGCCGGGGTGCTCGACTCGCTGGACCGGTCCCTGGCCCCCGGAGCGCCGCTCGCCACCCGACTGGCGGAACTCCTCACGGGAGCCGAGGTCGCGGCCGTACGCGCCCGCGTGGAGGCGCTGCGCGCCACGGGGCGGCACCCGGAGCCCTCGGGGCAGTGGCCGGCGATCCCCTGGCCGCCCGTCTGAGGTCACGGGCCACCGGCAGGACCGAATGTTTTCGGCCACATGGTCCGGAGGGCTCTGGACCCCTGGGGGGTATGCACGCACGCCTCCGACCCGCAAGAGCGCCTAATCGGTCAAGATCCCGGATCCGGTTCGTATCCGGAACACCTGTCCGGTTACGCTCGGGTCATGCATGCCTGGCCCGCTTCTGAGGTCCCCGCCCTTCCCGGCAAGGGCCGCGACCTCCGGATCCACGACACCGCGACCGGTGGACGAGTGACCCTCGCCCCCGGCCCCGTCGCCCGTATCTACGTCTGCGGCATCACGCCGTACGACGCGACCCACATGGGTCACGCGGCGACCTACAACGCGTTCGACCTCGTTCAGCGCGTGTGGCTCGACACCAAGCGGCAGGTGCACTACGTCCAGAACGTGACGGACGTGGACGATCCGCTCCTGGAGCGCGCGCTCCGCGACGGCATCGACTGGGTCGGCCTCGCCGAGCGGGAGACCGCCCTCTTCCGCGAGGACATGACCGCCCTGCGGATGCTGCCCCCGCAGCACTACATCGGCGCGGTCGAGGCCATACCGGGCATCATCCCGCTGGTCGAGCGCCTCCGGGACTCCGGCGCCGCCTACGAGCTCGACGGGGACATCTACTTCTCCGTCGAGGCCGACCCGCACTTCGGCCAGGTGTCGAACTACGACACGGAGCTGATGCGCCACCTCTCCGCGGAGCGCGGCGGCGACCCGGACCGTCCGGGCAAGAAGAACCCGCTCGACCCGATGCTCTGGATGGCCGCCCGCGAGGGCGAGCCGAGCTGGGACGGCGGCAGCCTCGGCCCCGGCCGCCCCGGCTGGCACATCGAGTGCGTCGCCATCGCCCTCGACCACCTCGGCATGGGCTTCGACGTGCAGGGCGGCGGCTCCGACCTGATCTTCCCGCACCACGAGATGGGCGCCTCCCACGCCCAGACCCTCACGGGCGAGTTCCCCATGGCCAAGGCGTACGTCCACGCCGGCATGGTCGCCCTGCACGGCGAGAAGATGTCGAAGTCCAAGGGCAACCTGGTCTTCGTCTCCAAGCTCCGCCGCGACGGCGTCGACCCGGCCGCCATCCGGCTCGCGCTGCTCTCGCACCGCTACCGCGACGACTGGGAGTGGACCGACCAGGTCCTGGAGACGGCCGTGGAGCGGCTCGGCCGCTGGCGCGCCGCCGTCTCGCGCCCCGACGGCCCGTCCGCCGACGCGCTCGTCGAGGAGCTCCGCGAGGCGCTCTCCGACGACCTCGACACGCCCACCGCGCTCGCCGCGGTGGACCGCTGGGCCGAGCTCCAGACGACCGAGGGCGGCACGGACGAGTCCGCCCCCGGCCTCGTCTCGCGCGCCGTCGACGCCCTGCTCGGTGTCGCCCTGTAACGAGCGGGACCGTACAACTCCCTTTCAGGCAACCGCCCTTGGACTTCTCATGGAAGTCCGAGGGCGGTTCCGTTTTGTCCTGGCGGGAATGCTCGCTCCTGCGCTAAACAACCTGTATGCAATCATCATCACGCATGAAAGTTGCACTCGCCGGAGTCGTCCTCGGGCTCTTCGCGGCCTTCGCGGGACCCGGCTCCACCGCGTCGGCCACACCCACCGACACCACCGTCGGCGAGGTCACCGGCTTCGCCGCCGACGGGGCCGTCTACCGGCTGACCGCCGGCCACACCGAGGCCCGCGTCTCCTTCGTCACCGACGACACCTTCCGCATCGAACTCGCCCCCGACGGCAGGTTCACCGACCCCACCGGCACCGACATCACGCTGCCCCAGGGCCCGCCGCCGGCCACCCGCTGGCGCGACCTCGGCGACCGCTACGAACTCGCCACCGCCAAGGTGACCCTGCGCGCCACCAAGTCACCCCTGCGCTTCTCGGCCGTGCGCGCCGACGGCACCCCGCTCTGGACCGAGACCCAGGGCCTCACCTGGAACCAGGACCGCACCGTCCAGACCCTCGCCCGCGGCGCCGACGAGCAGTTCTACGGCGCCGGCATGCAGAACGGCCGCGGCAACACCTCCCACCGCGACAAGACCGTCGAGGTCGGCGTCGACTACAACTGGAACGACGGCGGCCACCCCAACTCCGTCCCCTTCTACCTCTCCTCCGCCGGATACGGCGTCTACCGCAACACCTACGCGCCCAACACCTACGCCTTCACCGACCCGGTCACGACCAGCGCGAAGGAACAGCGCTTCGACGCCTACTACTTCGCCGGCAGCGGCGGCGACGCCCTCAAGGACGTCATAGGCCAGTACACCCGGCTCACCGGCAAGCCCTTCCTGCCGCCCGTGTACGGCCTGGAGATCGGCGACTCCGACTGCTACCTGCACAACGCCAACCGCGGCGAGCGCCACACCCTCGACGCCCTGAAGGTCGCCGACGGCTACGTCGCGAACGACATGCCCAACGGCTGGATGCTCGTCAACGACGGCTACGGCTGCGGCTACGAGAACCTCGCCGAGACCACCGCCGGCCTCGCGCAGCGCGACATGAAGCTCGGCCTGTGGACCGAGGACGGCATCGACAAGCTCGCCGACCAGGTCAAGGCCGGCCAGCGGGTCGCCAAGCTCGACGTCGCCTGGGTCGGCTCCGGCTACAAGTTCGCCCTCGACGGCTGCAAGGACGCCCACGCCGGGATCGAGGCCAACAGCGACGCCCGCGGCTTCACCTGGGCCCCCGAGAGCTGGTCCGGCGCCCAGCGCTGCGGAGTCCAGTGGTCCGGCGACCAGTCCGGCAGCTGGGAGTACATCCGCTGGCAGATCCCCACGTACGCGGGCGCGTCCATGTCCGGGCTCGCCTACACCACGGGTGACGTCGACGGCATCTTCGGCGGCAGCGCCAAGACGTACACCCGCGACCTCCAGTGGAAGATGTTCCTGCCCGTCACCATGACCATGGACGGCTGGGCCGCCAACGACAAGCAGCCCTTCCGGTACGGCGAGCCGTACACGAGCATCAACCGTGCCTCGCTCAAGCTGCACGAGGCCCTGCTTCCGTACCTCTACAGCCACGCCTACCGGGCCACCCGGACCGGCGTGGGCGTCGCCCGGCCGCTCGCCCTCGAATACCCGGACGACCCGAAGGCCGCGACCGACGCCGCGAAGTACGAGTTCCTCAGCGGCGAGGACTTCCTGGTCGCGCCCGTCTACCGGGACGCGGTGGAGCGTGACGGTATCTATCTGCCCGAGGGAACCTGGATCGACTACTGGAGCGGCCGCACCTACCAGGGCCCCGTCACCGTCGACGACTACAGCGCCCCGCTCGACACCCTGCCCCTCTTCGTCCGGGCCGGGGCGGCCGTCCCCATGTGGCCCGGCTCCATCCGCTCGTACCAGGACCGCGCCCCCGGTGACCCGATCGCCTGGGACGTCTACCCGAAGGGCAACACCTCCTTCGAGCTGTACGAGGACGACGGCGTCACCCGCGAGCACCGCACCGGGAAGTACGCCACCCAGCGCGCCGAGGTCGGCGCCCCGCAGGCCGGCCCCGGCGACGTCACCATCCGCCTGGGCGCCAGCACCGGCTCGTACACCGGCAAGCCCGCCGCCCGGCCGTACGCCTTCACCGTCCACACCGGCGACGCCCCCGGCACGGTGAAGCTCGACGGACGCGCGCTGCCCGCCCTCACCTCCCGCGCCGCCTTCGACGCGGCCGGCCAGGGCTGGTGGTACGACCGCGACGAGCGCGGGGGAGTGGTCCGGATCAAGACCGCGGCCCAGTCCACCGACCGCGGCTTCGAACTGCGCCTGACCGAGACCAGCGCCGTCGGCGGGGCCGTCCCCGGCGCCTCCGCCGTCCTCGCCGCCCCCACCGGGCAGGAGCTCGGCACCGGCACTCCCGGCACGGTCGCCGTGGACGTCACCGCGGGCACCCGGGACGCCACCGACGTACGGGTCTCCCTCGCCGTCCCCGCCGGCTGGCAGGTCACCCCGGCCGCCCCGATCGCCCGCATCCCGGCCGGCACCACCCGCCGGGTCCAGGTCGCCGTCACCCCGGCGGCGGACGCCAAGCTCGGCGAGGCCACCCTCACGGCGACCGCCCGCCACCGGGCCGCGGGCACCGACCGCACCGCCGTCCAGCGGTTCGCGATCGGGGTGATGCCCCCGGCGCCGACCGCCGATGCCTGGGCGAGCGACCTGGCCTGGCTGCGCACCACCAACGGCTGGGGACCGCCCGAGCGCGACCGCTCCAACGGCGAGTCCGGCGCCGCCGACGGCCACCCGCTCACCCTGGCAGGAAAGACCTACGAGAAGGGCATCGGCGCCCACGCCGACTCCGACATCGAGGTCTACCTCGGCGGCCGCTGCACCACCTTCACCGCCGACGTCGGCATCGACGACGAGATCGACGGCTACGGGGACGTGGCCTTCTCCGTCGAGGCCGACGGCCGGGTCCTGTGGACCTCGCCCCGGCTGACCGGCGCCTCCGCGACCCTGCCCGTGAACGTCGACGTGACCGGCGCCCGGCACGTCCGGCTGAAGATCACGGACACCAACGGGTCGAAGAGCGGCGACCACGGAGACTGGGCGGCTGCCCGCTTCGGCTGCGCCTGACACACGAACGGGAGGGGCGCCCTCGGGCACCCCTCCCGTTCTGCCGTCCTACGTCCCGGCCTCGCCGTCGGGCCCTTCGGGACCGTCGCCGGATCCCCCGGCCGGCCCCTCGTCGGCATCCGACCCGGCATCCGACCCGGCATCGGTTCCGGCATCCGACCTGGCATCGGTTCCGGCATCATCCGGCCCGGCATCCGGCCCGGCATCCGTCCCCGGGACCGACTCCGGGCCCGGCTGCTCCGGCTTCGGCGGGCGGGTCCGGCCGCTGCCGGAATCCCTCAGGAACTCGCCGCCCTCCGTCGCCACGCCCGGACCGGAACCCGGGCCCGTGCCCGGCTCGCGCCGCCGCAGATACCGCTCGAACTCCCGGGCGATCGCCTCGCCCGAGGCCTCCGGCAGCTCCGCCGTGTCCCGCGCCTCCTCAAGGGTCTGCACGTACTCGGCGACCTCGCTGTCCTCGGCCGCCAGCTGGTCCACGCCCAGCTGCCAGGCCCGCGCGTCCTCCGGTAGCTCGCCCAGCGGGATGCGCAGCCCGATCAGGTCCTCCAGACGGTTGAGCAGCGCCAGCGTCGCCTTCGGGTTCGGCGGCTGCGAGACATAGTGCGGCACCGCCGCCCACAGGCTCACCGCCGGCACGCCCGCGTGCGTGCACGCCTCCTGGAGGATGCCCACGATGCCCGTCGGGCCCTCGTACCGGGTCTCCTCCAGGTCCATCGTCCGCGCCAGGTCCGGATCGGAGGTCACCCCGCTGACCGGGACCGGCCGGGTGTGCGGGGTGTCCCCGAGCAGCGCGCCCAGGATCACCACCATCTCCACGCCCAGCTCGTGCGCGAAGGCGAGCAGCTCGTTGCAGAACGAGCGCCAGCGCATCGAGGGCTCGATCCCGCGCACCAGCACCAGGTCGCGGGGCTTCTCGCCGCCGACCCGGACCACCGAGAGCCGGGTCGTCGGCCAGGTGATCTTTCTGACCCCGTTGTCCAGGAAGACCGTGGGGCGGTTGACCTGGAAGTCGTAGTAGTCCTCGGCGTCGAGCGCCGCGAACACCTCGCCCTTCCATTCCCGGTCGAGATGGGCGACCGCGGTGGAGGCGGCGTCGCCGGCGTCGTTCCAGCCCTCGAACGCGGCCACCATGACCGGGTCGATCAGCTCGGGTACCCCCTCGAGCTCGATCACCCAGCGCCTCCTTATTCGAAGTTCCTGTCGTACGGCCCCACCTTACGGCTTTCCGGTGGTCCGCCCGCAGCCCCCGGACGTCCCCGAAAACCCGTGCGGCCTTGATCGACTACCCAGGAACTCGCCTCCGCACACGGCGGAGTCACTCCTCCCACAGCGTGCTGGGCGCCTCTCTCCGCACCACCGGCGCGATCTCCTCGGCGAACCGCTGGAGGGTCTCCTGCTGCTCGGCCGTCGACTGGCCGAAGGTGTCGACCGAGATGGACTGCAGGTCGTGCCCGTAGGACGCGTGGTAGCCGAGGATCTTGTCGATGATCTGCTGCGGGGAGCCGATCAGCTGGGGGCCGTCCGCGATCGCGTCCTCGATCGTGCGGAACGGCGTGTTGTAGCCGGCCCTGCCCTCCAGGTGCGGCCTGAAGCTCTGCCGCACCTTCGCCTCGTACAGCTCCTTGTAGCGGCCGACCGCCTGCTCGGGGGTGTCGGCGATGAGCAGCCCGCCGGAACCGGCCGCCACGCGCGCGTGGGCCGGGTCGTGCCCGTACTCCTCGAACTTCTCGCGGTAGTGGGCGATGAGCTTCGCGTACGCCTCGCGGGGCTGGATCGCGTTGGCGGTGAAGAGCGGATCGCCGTGCTTCGCGGCGAGCTCGGGGGAGTTGAGGCTGGTGGCCGAGCCGTGCCAGATCCGGGGCGGACCGGCGTACGGCCGCGGCACCGTGGTCACGTTCTTCAGCGGCGGCCGGAACTCGCCCTCCCAGTCGACGCCCTCCTCCGTCCAGAGCCGGCGGAGCAGCTCGTACTTCTCCTTCTGGAGGTCCCACTGCCGCTCCTCGTCCAGGCCGAAGAGGTCGAAGTGGCCGGCCTCCGCGCCCTTGCCGACGACGAGTTCGAGCCGGCCCCGGGAGAGCTGGTCGAGCGTCGCGTAGTCCTCGGCGACCCGGACCGGGTCGAGGATCGCGACCACGGTGACGCCGGTGAGCAGCCGGATCCGGCTGGTGCGGGCGGCGAGCGCGGCGAGCAGCACGGTCGGGGCCGAGGAGAGGAACGCGCCCGCGTGCCGTTCGCCGACCGCGTACGCGTCGAAGCCGAGCCGTTCGGCGGTCTCGCCGAGCGTGACGACCTGCTCCAACCGGTCGGCGGCGGACAGCAGTTCGCCGGTGAGCGGGTGCGGGGAGTGGTGGACGATCGTGAGCACCTGAAACTTCATGTCTCAACTGTGCGCGCCGAGTGTTGCGGGAGTGTGGCGGGCGCATGGCACGCCTCAGGGGCGGCCCCCTCGAAGAGGAACCGCCCCTGGAAGCACGGGACTTACTGCTTGCGCAGCATCGACTCGACGTCGGCGCGGATCTCGTCCGTCGCGAGACCGCGGATGGTCAGCGTCGTACGGCGGCGCAGCACGTCGTCCGCCGTCTCGGCCCACTCGTGGTCGCGGGCGTAGGCGACCTGCGCCCAGATCTCCGGGGCGTCCGGGTGTATCCGGCGGGCGAGCTCGGGGTTCTCGTTCGCCATCCGGGCGATGTCGAAGGAGAGCGAGCCGTAGTGCGTGGCCAGGTGCTTGGCGGTGTCGGCGGCCATCCGGGGGCCGGGCGCCGGACCGTCGACGAGCAGCCGGTGGGCGACGGCGTTCGGGTTGGCGATACCGGGCAGCGGGAGGCGCTTCGGCAGCGCGGACACGGGCTCGTAGTCCTCGCCGAGCGGGTGGCCGGGGAGCTGCTCCAGCTTCTTCATGACCGTGCGGCCGATGTGGCGGAAGGTCGTCCACTTGCCGCCGGCCACCGACAGCATGCCGCCGCGGCCCTCGGTGACGACGGTCTCGCGCTTGGCCTTGGAGGTGTCGCCGGGGCCGCCCGGGAGCACCCGGAGGCCGGCGAAGGCGTACGTGATCAGGTCGCGGGAGAGCTGCTGGTCGCGGATGGAGAAGGCGGCCTCGTCCAGGATCTGGGCGGTGTCCTTCTCGGTGACCTCGACCTGGCCGGGGTCGCCCTCGTACTCCTCGTCGGTGGTGCCGAGGAGCAGCATGTCCTCCCAGGGGAGGGCGAAGGTGATGCGGTACTTGTCGATCGGGGTGGCCAGGGCCGCCTTCCACGGCGAGGTCCGCTTGAGGACCAGGTGCGCGCCCTTGGAGAGGCGGATGGAGGGGGCCGCGTTGGGGTCCTCCATCTTGCGCAGGTGGTCGACCCACGGGCCGGTCGCGTTGAGCACGAGGCGGGCGTTCACGCCGAACTCGTCGCCGGTGGTGCGGTCCTTCAGCTCCGCGCCGGTGACCCGGCCGCGGGTGAAGCGCAGCCCGGTGACCTCGGCGTGGTTGAGGACGGTGGCGCCGGCGTCGACGGCGGCGCGGACCGTCATCAGCGCCATGCGGGCGTCGTTCATCTGGTCGTCGCCGTAGACGGCGACGGCCTTGAGGTTGTCGGTGCGCAGCTCCGGCACGTCCTGCGCGGCCTTGGCGGGGGAGAGCAGGTGCCCGACGCCGTCGCCGAAGGCCGAGAGGGCGGAGTACGCGAAGACTCCGGCTCCCAGCTTGGCGGCGCCGTGCGGGCCGCCCTTGTAGACGGGCAGGTAGAAGGTGAGCGGGTTGGCGAGGTGCGGTGCCACCTGGCGGGAGACCGCACGCCGCTCGAAGTGGTTCTCCGCGACCAGCTTCACCGCGCCGGTCTGCAGGTAGCGCAGGCCGCCGTGGAGGAGCTTGGAGGAGGCGGAGGAGGTGGCGCCGGCGAAGTCGCCGGCGTCCACCAGGGCCACCCGCAGGCCCGACTGCGCGGCGTGCCAGGCGGTGGAGATGCCCAGGATGCCGCCGCCGATCACCAGGAGGTCGTACGTCGCCTTGGAAAGCTGTTCCCGGGTCTCGGCGCGGCTCGGCAGGGAACCGGCAGCCGGGTGCGTCCCGAGGGCAGGGACGCTCTGCAGGGTGGTCATCTCGTATTACTCCTCGTCCTCGATCCAGCCCATGGTCCGCTCAACGGCCTTGAGCCAGCTCTTGTACTCGCTGTCACGCTTGTCGGCGTCCATGCGAGGGGTCCATTCCGCCGCCCGGCGCCAGTTGGCGCGCAGCGCGTCGGTGTCCGGCCAGAAGCCGACGGCCAGACCGGCGGCGTAGGCGGCGCCGAGGCAGGTGGTCTCGGCGACCATGGGGCGCACGACGGGCGCGTCCAGGAAGTCCGAGAGGGTCTGCATCAGCAGGTTGTTGGAGGTCATGCCGCCGTCGACCTTGAGCGCGGTCAGCTCGACGCCGGAGTCCTTCGTCATGGCGTCGGTGATCTCGCGGGTCTGCCAGGCGGTGGCCTCCAGGACGGCGCGGGCGATGTGCGCCTTGGTGACGTACCGGGTGAGGCCGGCGATGACACCGCGCGCGTCGGAGCGCCAGTACGGGGCGAACAGGCCGGAGAAGGCCGGCACGAAGTAGGCGCCGCCGTTGTCCTCGACCGAGGACGCGAGGGTCTCGATCTCGGCGGCGGACTTGATCAGGCCCATCTGGTCGCGCATCCACTGCACCAGCGAGCCGGTGACGGCGATGGAGCCCTCCAGGGCGTAGACCGGCTTGGCGTCGCCGATCTGGTAGCCGACCGTGGTCAGCAGGCCGCTGTAGGAGTTGATGATCTTGTCACCGGTGTTCATCAGCATGAAGGTGCCGGTGCCGTACGTGGACTTGGCCTCGCCCTCGGCGAAACACGTCTGGCCGAAGAGGGCGGCCTGCTGGTCGCCGAGCGCGGAGGCGACCGGGACGCCGTCGAGGATGCCGCCCTTGACCGTGCCGTACACCTCGGCGGAGGAGCGGATCTCCGGCAGCACGGTGGCCGGGATCTCCATGGACTGCAGGATCTTCTCGTCCCAGGCCATGGTGTGGAGGTTCATCAGCATGGTGCGGGAGGCGTTGGTGACGTCGGTGACGTGGTGGCCGCCGTCGACGCCGCCCGTGAGGTTCCAGATGACCCAGGAGTCCATGGTGCCGAAGAGGATGTCGCCGCGCTCGGCGCGCTCGCGCAGGCCCTCGACGTTGTCGAGCAGCCAGCGGACCTTCGGGCCGGAGAAGTAGCTCGCGAGCGGCAGGCCGGTCTCGCGGCGGAAGCGGTCCTGGCCGACGTTGCGGCCGAGCTCCTTGCAGAGGGCGTCGGTGCGGGTGTCCTGCCAGACGAGGGCGTTGTGGACGGGCTCACCGGTGTTCTTGTCCCAGAGCAGCGTGGTCTCGCGCTGGTTGGTGATGCCGATGGCCTTGACGTCGGCGGCGGTGATGTTCGCCTTCTCCAGCGCGCCGGCGACGACCTCCTGGACGTTGGTCCAGATCTCGGCGGCGTCGTGCTCGACCCAGCCCGGCTTCGGGAAGATCTGCTCGTGCTCCTTCTGGTCGACGGAGACGATCCGGCCGTCCTTGTCGAAGACGATGCAGCGCGAGGAGGTGGTGCCCTGGTCGATGGCCGCGATGAAGGGGCCGGAGGTGTGTGCGTCGGTCACGGTGTGCTCCAAGGGAAGTCTGGAAGAAGGACGGCTCAGGCGAACGCGATGTTGTAGATACCCGCGGCGATGGCGCCACCGATCAGCGGACCGGCGACCGGGATCCAGGCGTAGCTCCAGTCGGAGCCGCCCTTGTTCGGCAGCGGGAGCAGGGCGTGCACGATGCGCGGGCCGAGGTCACGGGCCGGGTTGATGGCGTAACCGGTCGGGCCGCCGAGCGAGAGGCCGATGGAGACCACGACGAACGCGGTGATCAGGGCGCCGATGACGCCGAGGCCCTTGCCGCTGTCGTTGAGGCCCTGGGTGAGCACGGCCAGGACCAGCACGACGGTGCCGATGATCTCGGTGGCCAGGTTCTGCCAGGTGTTACGGATCTCGGGGCCCGTGGAGAAGACGCCCAGCACCGGGCCGGGGCCCTCGATCGGCTTCTCGCCGATGGTCTCCGGGTCCGTGAGGTGGGCCTGGAACTGGCCGTAGTAGGCCACCCAGACCAGCGCCGCGCCGATCATCGCGCCGAGCAGCTGGCCGGCGATGTAGACCGGGACGTTGCTCCAGTCCCCGTCCTTGATCGCGATTCCGACCGTGACGGCGGGGTTCAGATGGGCGCCCGAGAGGGAAGCCGTCATGTAGACGGCCGTCATGACGGCGAAGCCCCACCCGAAGGTGATCGCGAGCCAGCCCGCGTTGCGGGCCTTGGAGCTCTTGAGCGTGACGGCGGCGCACACACCGCCGCCGAGCAGAATGAGTACGGCGGTACCGATGGTCTCGCCGAGGAAGATGTCGGAGCTGGACACCCGCGACTCCTTTGTCCTTCGTCCAGGGGAAGGCGAACCACGGGTTCACTCCGATGGTCCGCGCCCTCGTGTGAGGGCGTTGCCGGCCCTTGGCACTGCCACACCTTAGCGCGTATTGCCGTTAGGTGTTCGACAATGCCGACCGATGAACGGAAGTTTTGCCCCCGGGTTAACAGCACGTCAAGGGTCTGGGAAGTGAAAAACCCGCCGATGACGCGATCGTTACCGGCGGGTTCGACTCAGTTGTACGGGCTGCCGCACGCAGCCGTACGGAGGGTGGTCGGCCACGCCTCCGCGGGAGGTCAGAAGCGCCCGGCCCCCAGGTCACGGGAGACCGCGCGGGCGCAGTCCCGCACCGCGGCCACCAGCTCCGGACGCAGCTCCCCGCCCGGGCAGACCCGCTCCACGGCGCCCGTGACCGCCACCGCGCCCACCGGCATCCGCCGCCGGTCGTGGATCGGCGCCGCCACCGACGCCACGCCCTCCCAGGTCTCCTCCACGTCCGCCGCCCAGCCGCGGGCCCGCGTCATGTCGAGCAGCGACTCGAAGTCGCCGAGCTCCGTGGTCGTCCGGGGCGTGAACGCCTCCCGCTCGACCTCCAGCACCTCGCTGTGCGCCACCGGGTCGTACGCCGAGAGGATCTTGCCGAGCGCCGTGGAGTGCAGCGGCTGCATGGCCCCCACCTCCAGGACCTGACGGCTGTCGTCCGGCCGGAAGACGTGGTGCACGATCAGCACGCCCCGCTGGTGCAGCACCCCCAGGTGCACGCTCTCGCCGCTGGACCGGGCCAGGTCGTCCGTCCAGACCAGGGCGCGCGCCCGCAGCTCGTGCACGTCCAGATAGCTGTTGCCGAGCCGCAGCAGCTCGGCGCCCAGCTGGTAGCGGCCCGAGGCCGCGTCCTGCTCCACGAAGCCCTCCGCCTGGAGGGTGCGCAGGATGCCGTGGGCCGTCCCCTTGGCCAGCCCGAGCGAGGACGCGATGTCGGACAGGCCGAGCCGGCGCTCGCCGCCCGCGAGCAGTCGCAGCATGGCCGCCGCTCGTTCAAGCGACTGGATGTTCTTCGCCATCGCCCGGCCCCTCACCCTTCTCACACTGTTCGACAATGCTGAACACTATCGGTCGATGCCGACCTTGCGTCACACCACACAGTGTCGGCCAAGGAGGGGCAGGACCGGGAGTCCCCGCACAAAGGATGCCGTCCGGCCCGTGGGACGCCGTGTCCACCCCGGCCCGCACGCGGTTACGCTGGCCCCGTGCACCCTCCCCCGAGGGTGCAAAGCCGACAGCCGTCGCATTCCAGGGAGCTCATCCATGGCCTCGTTGCCGACCCCTTCCGCTGACAGCCGGAACCGCGCCGCCGCCCTCCGCGAGGCACTCGCCAGTCGAGTCGTCGTCGCCGACGGAGCGATGGGCACCATGCTGCAGGCCCAGGACCCCACCCTCGAGGACTTCCAGAACCTCGAAGGATGCAACGAGATCCTCAACGTCACCCGGCCCGACATCGTCCGTTCGGTGCACGAGGCGTACTTCGAGGTCGGCGTCGACTGCGTCGAGACCAACACGTTCGGCTCCAACCACTCGGCCGCCGGCGAGTACGAGATCGCCGACCGGATCTTCGAGCTCTCCGAGGCCGGCGCCCGGATCGCCCGCGAGGTCGCCGACGAGTTCGGCGCGAAGGACGGCCGCCAGCGCTGGGTCCTCGGCTCCATCGGCCCCGGCACCAAGCTGCCCTCGCTCGGCCACATCGCGTACGACGTGCTGCGCGACGGCTACCAGCAGAACGCCGAGGGCCTCCTCGCCGGCGGCGCCGACGCCCTGATCGTCGAGACGACCCAGGACCTCCTCCAGACCAAGTCCAGCCTCATCGGCGCGCGCCGCGCCATGGACGCCCTGGGCGTGGACGTCCCCCTGATCTGCTCCCTGGCCTTCGAGACCACCGGCGTCATGCTGCTCGGCTCCGAGATCGGCGCCGCGCTGACCGCCCTGGAGCCCCTCGGCATCGACCTGATCGGCCTGAACTGCTCCACCGGCCCGGCCGAGATGAGCGAGCACCTGCGCTACCTCGCCCGCCACTCCCGTACGCCGCTCATGTGCATGCCGAACGCCGGCCTGCCCGTGCTCACCAAGGACGGCGCGTACTTCCCGCTCACCGCCTCCGAGATGGCCGACGCGCAGGAGAACTTCGTCCGCGACTACGGCCTGTCCCTGGTCGGCGGCTGCTGCGGCTCCACGCCCGAGCACCTGCGCCAGGTCGTCGAGCGCGTCCAGGGCCTCACGCCGCCCGAGCGCTCCCCGCGCCCCGAGCCGGGCGCCGCCTCGCTCTACCAGACCGTGCCGTTCCGCCAGGACACCTCGTACCTGGCGATCGGCGAGCGGACCAACGCCAACGGCTCGAAGAAGTTCCGCGAGGCCATGCTCGAAGGCCGCTGGGACGACTGCGTCGAGATGGCCCGCGACCAGATCCGCGAGGGCGCGCACATGCTCGACCTCTGCGTCGACTACGTGGGCCGCGACGGCGTCGCCGACATGGAGGAGCTCGCCGGCCGCTTCGCCACCGCCTCCACCCTCCCGATCGTCCTCGACTCCACCGAGGTGGACGTCCTGCGGGCCGGTCTGGAGAAGCTCGGCGGCCGGGCCGTCATCAACTCGGTCAACTACGAGGACGGCGACGGACCCGAGTCCCGCTTCGCTAAGGTCACCCGACTGGCGCAGGAGCACGGCGCCGCCCTCATCGCGCTCACCATCGACGAGGAGGGCCAGGCCCGTACGGTCGAGCACAAGGTCGCCGTCGCCGAGCGCCTCATCGAGGACCTCACCGGCAACTGGGGCATCCACGAGTCGGACATCCTCATCGACGCCCTGACCTTCACCATCTGTACGGGCCAGGAGGAGTCGCGGAAGGACGGCATCGCCACCATCGAGGCGATCCGCGAGCTGAAGCGGCGCCACCCGGACGTCCAGACCACGCTGGGCCTCTCGAACATCTCCTTCGGCCTCAACCCGGCCGCCCGCATCCTCCTCAACTCGGTCTTCCTCGACGAGTGCGTCAAGGCGGGCCTCGACTCGGCGATCGTCCACGCCTCGAAGATCCTGCCCATCGCCCGCTTCGACGAGGAGCAGGTCACCACCGCCCTCGACCTGATCTACGACCGGCGTGCCGAGGGCTACGACCCGCTGCAGAAGCTGATGGCCCTCTTCGAGGGCGCGACCGCGAAGTCCCTCAAGGCGGGGAAGGCCGAGGAGCTGCTCGCGCTGCCCCTGGAGGAGCGCCTCAAGCGCCGCATCGTCGACGGCGAGAAGAACGGCCTGGAGGCCGACCTCGACGAGGCCCTGGAGACCCGCCCGGCCCTCGACATCGTCAACGACACCCTCCTCGACGGCATGAAGACCGTCGGCGAGCTGTTCGGCTCCGGCCAGATGCAGCTGCCGTTCGTGCTCCAGTCCGCCGAGGTCATGAAGACGGCCGTCGCCTTCCTCGAACCGCACATGGAGAAGTCGGACGCCGACGGCAAGGGCACGATCGTGCTGGCCACCGTCCGCGGCGACGTCCACGACATCGGCAAGAACCTCGTCGACATCATCCTCTCCAACAACGGCTACAACGTCGTCAACATCGGCATCAAGCAGCCCGTCTCCGCGATCCTGGAGGCAGCCGAGGAGCACAACGCCGACGTCATCGGCATGTCCGGCCTCCTCGTGAAGTCCACCGTGATCATGAAGGAGAACCTGGAGGAGCTGAACCAGCGCGAGCTGGCCGCCAAGTACCCGGTGATCCTCGGCGGCGCCGCCCTCACCCGCGCCTACGTCGAGCAGGACCTCCACGAGATCTACCAGGGCGAGGTCCGCTACGCCCGCGACGCCTTCGAGGGCCTGCGCCTCATGGACGCCCTCATCGGCGTCAAGCGCGGCGTCCCCGGAGCCGTACTCCCCGAGCTGAAGCAGCGCCGGGTCGCCAAGACCGCCACCGCCGCCCTCCAGGTGGAGGAGCCGGAGCCCGGCGGCCGCTCCGACGTGGCCACCGACAACCCGGTGCCGACCCCGCCCTTCTGGGGCACCCGCGTCGTCAAGGGCATCCCGCTGAAGGACTACGCGTCCTGGCTCGACGAGGGCGCCCTCTTCAAGGGCCAGTGGGGCCTCAAGCAGAACCGGGCCGGCGACGGACCGGCTTACGAGGAGCTCGTGGAGACCGAGGGCCGGCCGCGGCTGCGCGGCTGGCTGGAGCGCCTCCACACCGAGAACCTCCTGGAGGCGGCCGTCGTCCACGGCTACTTCCCCTGCGTCTCCAAGGGCGACGACCTGATCATCCTGGACGAGGAGGGCAACGAGCGGACCCGGTTCTCCTTCCCGCGCCAGCGCCGCGGCCGCCGCCTCTGCCTCGCGGACTTCTTCCGCCCGGAGGAGTCCGGCGAGACCGATGTCGTCGGCCTCCAGGTCGTCACCGTCGGCTCGAAGATCGGCGAGGCCACGGCCAAGCTCTTCGAGTCCGACTCCTACCGCGACTACCTGGAGCTGCACGGCCTCTCCGTCCAGCTCGCCGAGGCCCTCGCCGAGTACTGGCACGCCCGCGTCCGCGCCGAGCTCGGCTTCGCCGGGGAGGACCCGGCGGACGTCGAGGACATGTTCGCGCTGAAGTACCGCGGCGCCCGCTTCTCGCTGGGCTACGGCGCCTGCCCCGACCTGGAGGACCGCGCGAAGATCGCGGACCTGCTCCAGCCGGAGCGGATCGGCGTCCACCTCTCCGAGGAGTTCCAGCTCCACCCCGAGCAGTCCACCGACGCCATCGTCATCCACCACCCCGAGGCGAAGTACTTCAACGCACGGTGACCGCCGCGTGACCGCACGCGGTAAATCCACGCGTTCGCGGTGATCGCGACGTACACTTGTCGGTCCAGTGCAGGCCGGTCTTCCTCCCCGTACCGGGGAGGGGGGCCGGCCTTCTCGTCCCTCCATGGAGGTGTGCCGGATGACCAGTACGGTCCCCGCGTCCCTGTTCCGTACGAACGGCAGCTCCGCCCTGCAGGCGGTCTTCCTCGACATGGACGGGACCCTCGTCGACACGGAGGGGTTCTGGTGGGACGCCGAGGTCGAGGTCTTCGCGGACCTCGGACACCGCCTCGACGAGGCCTGGCGGGACGTCGTCGTCGGCGGCCCGATGACCCGCAGCGCGGGCTACCTCATCGAGTCCACCGGCGCCGACATCACCCTCGAGGAGCTGACCGTCCTGCTCAACGAGAAGTTCGAGCAGCGCATCGACCGCGGCGTCCCCCTCATGCCGGGCGCCGAGCGGCTGCTCGCCGAGCTGGCGCAGCACTCCATCCCCACCGCCCTGGTCTCCGCCTCGCACCGGCGGATCATCGACCGGGTCCTCGCCTCGCTCGGCCGCGACCGCTTCACCCTGACGGTCGCCGGCGACGAGGTCGTCCGCACCAAGCCGCACCCCGAGCCCTATCTGACGGCCGCCCAGGGCGTCGGCGCCGACCCCGCGCTCTGCGCCGTCATCGAGGACACCGCGACCGGTGTGGCGGCCGCCGAGGCGGCCGGCTGCCGGGTCGTCGCGGTGCCTTCCGTCGCTCCGATCGCGCCGTCCCCCGGCCGGGTCGTCGTGCGCTCTCTCGAAGAGGTCGACGTGCCCTTCCTGCGGACCTTGATCACGGGAATTTGAGCTTTACCTGAGGAAAGCGATCCGGCGAAAGCCGGCGGGCCATTCATCGAAAAGCACCTACGTGACGTTGGTCACTCAGAGTGCCGGACGGTGGGTGGCCCGTTCTCGTTCCGTGTCTCAAAAGCGGATGTTTGGGCGCCCCCTGTGTCCCGATTGGGTCATCGGCGTCCCCAACGTCCGGCGCATGAATATCGAGAGCGACGCATTCATGATCACTCTTCGATTACGCCCCCGCACGGCCCCGGTCAAGTGATACCGGCGCCGCGCACTAATCTTTCGCGAGTACTTCGCCGCATATCCGCGTGCACCGGCGCATACCCAAGCCGCCGTGAACACAGGACCGATCGCAACACCCGGCCCGATCGCTCCCGCCCCGACCGGGCGGCAGGCGGCGGAGTTCCACTGACCGCTGTACCCAGTGCCGGATGAGGAGATCTGTCCCTGATGAACCGCAAGACCCTGGTGCTGCCGGCCGTGGCCGGACTGCTCGCCCCCCTGCTCGCCGCCTGCGGCGGCGGGGAGGACGCCAGAGCGATAGCCGTCGGCACCACGGACCAGTTCATCGTCACCGAGGACGCCCCCGCCCCGCTCGACCCGGCCTACGCCTACGACACCGGCGCCTGGAACATCCTGCGCCAGACCGTCCAGACCCTGCTGCACGTGCCCCGCGGCGGCGGCGAGCCCGTCCCCGAGGCCGCCAAGAGCTGCGCCTTCACGGACAAGGCCAGCGAGAGCTACCGCTGCACGCTCCGCGAGGGCCTCACCTTCGCCGACGGCACCCCCATCACGGCCGAGGACGTCAAGTACTCGATCGAGCGCGTCCTGAAGATCAAGTCGGACAACGGCACGGCCGCCCTCCTCGCGAACATCGACACCGTCGAGACCCAGGGCACCGACGGGATCGTCTTCCACCTCAAGACTCCCGACGCCACCTTCCCGTACAAGCTGTCCACCCCCGTCGCCGGCATCCTCAGCAAGGACAAGTACGCCGCCGACAAGCTCCGCGACGGCTTCGACGTCGACGGCTCGGGCCCGTACACCATGAAGGTCGAGCGCGAGGGCGACAAGGCCACCCGCTTCGTCTTCACCAAGAACCCCGCCTACAAGGGCGACATCACCCTGCGCAACGACAAGGTCGAGCTGCGCCCCTACGCCGACGCCGCCGCCATGGGCGCCGCCCTGGAGAGCGACGGCATCGACATGATGGCCCGCTCCCTGTCGCAGAAGCAGATCAAGGACCTCACCGAGACGCCCAAGGACGGCATCCGCGTCACCGAGGTCCCCGGCCTCGAGATCCGCTACCTCGGCTTCAACACCAAGGCCCCCTCCGTCCAGGAGAAGGCCGTCCGCCAGGCCATGGCCGCCGTCGTCGACCGCGGCGCCCTCGTCAACCTCGTCTACGGGCCCACCGCCGAGCCGCTGTACTCGCTGATCCCCTCCAGCATCACCGGCCACGCCACCCCCTTCTTCGACGAGTACGGCGAGCCCGACCCGGCCCGCGCCGCGAAGATCCTCAAGGACGCGGGCGTCAAGACGCCGGTCAAGGTCACCCTGAACTACACCACCGACCACTACGGCGCCGAGACCGCCCAGGAGTTCGAGGCGCTCAAGAAGCAGCTCATCGCCAGCGAGCTCTTCGACGCCAGCGTCCAGGGCGCCGAGTGGTCCACGTTCCGCACCGCCCAGAAGCGCGGCGACTACGCCGTCTACGGCCTCGGCTGGTTCCCGGACTACCCGGACCCGGACAACTACATCGCGCCGTTCCTCGACAGCGACAACTTCCTCAACACCCCCTACGTGAACAAGACCGTTCGCGAGAAGCTCATCCCGCGCTCGCGCCGCCAGGCCGACCGCAACGCCGCCAGCCCCGTCTACGCGCAGATCCAGAAGATCGTCGCCGAGGACGTCCCCGTCCTGCCGCTGTGGCAGGGCAAGCAGTACGTCGCCGCCCGCGACGACCTCAACGGAGTCGAGTACGCGCTCAACACCTCCTCCGACCTGCTCCTGTGGGAACTGGGCCGCGGCACCGCCTGACCCCTTCGTTGTCCCGGCCGCGCGCCCCGCGCGGCCGGCCTGACAAGAGATCAAGAGGCAAGTTCTGTGAAGGCAACCAACAAGTGGCTGACGGCCCCGCTCGCCGCCGGCCTGTCCGCCGCCCTCCTCAGCGGCTGCGGCACCGAGCAGGGAAGCGGCGCCGGAGGCCCCGGAGGCGGAGTGCGCGTCGGCATGTCCGACGAGATCCTCGCCACCGACCCCGCGGCCGGCTACGACCCCGGCTCCTGGCTGCTGTTCAACAACGTCTTCCAGTCCCTCCTCGCCTTCCCCAAGGGCGGCTCCGAGCCCGAGCCCGAGGCCGCCGACAAGTGCGACTTCTCCGCCGGCAGCAAGGTCTACACCTGCACCCTGCGCGACGGCCTCACCTTCTCCAACGGCAACAAGCTGACCTCGGAGGACGTCAAGTTCTCCTTCGAGCGGGCCCTCAAGATCGCGGACCCCTCCGGCCCGGCGCCGCTGCTCTCCACCATCGACACCATCGAGACCCCCGACGAGCGGACCGTCGTCTTCCGCCTCAAGGTCCCGGACGCCACCTTCCCCAGCAAGATCGCCTCCGGCGCCGGCTCGATCGTCGACCACCGCGACTACCCCGCCGACGCCCTGCGCACCGACGGCAAGGCCACCGGCTCCGGCCCGTACAAGCTGGACTCCTTCAGCGACAGCGAGGCCACCTTCTCCGCCAACCCCGGCTACAAGGGCAACGCCAAGGCGAAGAACAGCGCGGTCACCCTCAAGCTCTACCGCGGCGACCGCGCCGCGCTCTCCAAGGCCTTCGCCGACGGCGACATAGACGTCGCCTACCGAGGCCTCTCCGCCGACGACATCGCCACCCTCGAGAACTCCGCCACCACGTCGGACAAGGGCGTCGAGGTCGTCCAGGGCAGCAGCGCCGAGGTCCAGCACCTCGTCTTCAACGTGAAGGACCCGGTCGTCGGCAAGCTCGGCGTCCGCAAGGCCATCGCCCACCTCGTCGACCGCGAAGCCCTCGTCGAGAACGTCTACAAGTCGACGGCCACCCCGCTCTACTCGATCGTCCCGGCCGGCATCGCCGGACACAACACCGCCTTCTTCGACACCTACGGCACCCCCGACAAGGCCAAGGCGAAGAAGGCCCTCCGCGCCGCCGGCATCACCGGCAAGGTGAAGCTCACCCTCTGGTCCACGCCCAGCCGCTACGGCCCGGCCACCGACCAGGAGCTCAAGGCGATCGCCGAACAGCTCAACGCGAGCGGCCTCTTCGACGCCGACGTCAAGTCCGTCGCCTTCGAGCAGTACGAGAAGGACATCGCCGCCGGCAAGTACGGCGTCTACGTCAAGGGCTGGGTCCCCGACTACCCCGACGCCGACAACTTCACCAGCCCCTTCTTCGGCGAGGGCAACGTCCTCGGCAACCACTACGAGAACAGCGCCATCACCGGCACCCTCATCCCGAAGACCGCCGGCATCGCCGACCGCGCCGCCACCGCCGACGAGTACGGGAAGCTCCAGGACCTCGTCGCCGAGGAACTCCCGGTGCTCCCGCTCTGGCAGGGCAAGCAGTACGCCGTCGCCCGCGACGACGTCACCGGCCTCGAATGGACCCTCGACGCCTCGACCGTCTTCCGCTTCTGGGAGATCCGCAAGGGCTGACCCCCCGCTCCACACACGAGGGCCCGGTGCGCACCCCGCGCACCGGGCCCTCGTCCGTCCACGCCGCGCCTACTGGCCGCCGGCCCCCGGCCGCACCAGACCGCTCTCGTACGCGTACACCGCGGCCTGCACCCGGTCCCGCAGGCCCAGCTTCGTCAGCACGTGCCCCACGTGCGTCTTCACCGTCGTCTCGCTGACGAACAGGTCCGCCGCGATCTCCGCGTTCGACAGACCACGCGCCACCAGCTTCAGGACCTCCACCTCACGGTCGGTCAAGGTGTTCAGCGTGTCCGGCACCTGCTCCTCGCCCGTCGGCAGATGCGCCGAGTACTTGTCGAGCAGCCGCCGCGTGATCGACGGAGCCAGCATCGCCTCGCCCGCCGCCACCACCCGGATCGCCTGCACCAGCTCGTTCGCCGGAGCGTCCTTCAGGAGGAAGCCGCTCGCCCCCGCCCGCAGCGCCTCCACCACGTACTCGTCGAGATCGAAGGTCGTCAGGACCAGCACCTTCGCCGGACCGTCCCGCCCCGGACCCGTGATCTGCCGGGTCGCCTCCACCCCGTCCATCCGCGGCATCCGGATGTCCATGAGCACCACGTCCGGCTGCAGCGCCCGCACCTGCTCCTGCGCCTGCAGACCGTCCCCGGCCTCACCCACCACCGCGATGTCCTGCTCCGCCTCCAGAATCATCCGGAAGCCGGTCCGCAGCAGCGGCTGATCGTCGACCAACAGGACGCGGATCGTCACAAGGGCTCCTTCACGGGGCTGGGCTCAGCCCTTCCACGGGGGCTGGGCTCAGGAAGACGGCTGGGCCGGGTCCATTCTGCCCTGCCCCGATTCACCCGACTCCGGCGGGCGCGCGGAAACGATCTTCAACGGATACACCGGGGGAGTCCCGCCGAACTCGGGACAGACCGCCTGATGGTCGCACCAGCCGCACAGCTTCGTCGGCCTCGGCCGCCAGTCACCCGACTCCGTCGCCAGCCGGATCGCGTCCCACAGCGCGTGCAGCTTCCGCTCCGCCCGCAGCAGATCCGCCTCCACCGGGTCGTACGTCAGCACCTCCCCGCTGCCCAGGTACACCAGCTGCAGCCGCCGCGGGATCACCCGCTTCAGCCGCCACACCACCAGCGCGTAGAACGTCATCTGGAACAGCGCGCCGTCCCGGTACTCCGGCCGAGGCGCCTTCCCCGTCTTGTAGTCGACGATCCGCACCTCGCCCGAGGGCGCCACATCGACCCGGTCGATCACCCCGCGCAGCCGCAGCCCCGACTCCAGCTCCGTCTCCACGAACAGCTCACGCTCGGCCGGCTCCAGACGCGTCGGATCCTCCAGCGTGAACCACCGCTCGACCAGCTGCTCCGCCTCGGCCAGCCAGCCCGCCAGCCGCTCCCCGTCCGCGTCCTCCGCGAACAGCTCACCCAGCTCCGGCTTCGACTCCAGAAGACGGTCCCACTGGCCCGGCACCATCGACTTCGCCCGCGGCGCCGTCCGCTCCGCCGCCGGATCGTCGAAGAGCCGCTCCAGGACCGCGTGCACCAGCGTGCCCCGCGTCGCCGCCGCACTCGGCTTCTCCGGCAGCCGGTCGATCACCCGGAACCGGTACAGCAGCGGACACTGCATGAAATCGCTCGCCCGCGAGGGCGACAACGACATGGGCGCCCGCGGCTCCGCCGGCACCTGCTCGCTCGTACTCATGACGAAGACCCTACGACCCGCCACCGACAACCTGGTGCCGTCCGGCGCATCACGGCGGGCCCGCCCCTGATCCACCGGACAGGACCCGGCGGCATACCATCGACCTGGGACCCCGTCGCACTGCATGATCGAACCGTGACGCACCGACGCGGGGTCACACCACGCGACGAAAGGAACCCGTGAACCAGGACGAGCCCAAGCCGCAGCGGACCGAGGAGCCCGGCGGCGGGATCCTCATGGGACGGCCCTTCGGCGTGCCCGTCTACGTCGCCCCCAGCTGGTTCGTCGTCGCCGCCCTCATCACCTGGGTCTTCGGCGACCAGATCGACCGCGTCCTGCCCGAGCTCGGCGCCGCCCGCTACCTCGTCTCCCTCTTCTTCGCCGTCGCCTTCTACGCCTCCGTACTCGTCCACGAACTGGCCCACACCATCGCCGCGCTCCGCTTCAAACTCCCGGTGCGCCGCATCCAGCTCCAGTTCTTCGGCGGCGTCTCCGAGATCGAGAAGGAGACCGAGACCCCCGGCCGCGAATTCGTCCTCGCCTTCGTCGGCCCGCTCCTCTCCCTCGTCCTCGCCGGCGTGTTCTACCTCTCCCTGTACGCCGTCGAGCCCGGCACCGTCCCCGGCGTCCTCCTCGCCGGCCTGATGATCTCCAACCTGATCGTCGCGATCTTCAACCTGCTCCCCGGCCTGCCCCTCGACGGCGGCCGGATGCTCCGCGCCGTCGTCTGGAAGATCACCGGCAAGCCCATGAGCGGCACCATCGCCGCCGCCTGGGTCGGCCGCGCCCTCGCCGTCCTCGTCCTCGTCGGCCTGCCCCTGCTCACCCGCACCGGCCTCCTCGGCAACTCCACCGACGACATCAGCGGCTTCGAGACCGTCACCGACGCCCTCCTCGCCGCGATCCTCGCCGCCATCATCTGGACCGGCGCCGGCAACAGCCTCCGCATGGCCCGACTCCGCGAGCACCTCCCCGAGCTCCGCGCCCGCGCCCTCACCCGCCGCGCCATCCCCGTCGAACCCACCACCCCGCTCTCCGAGGCCCTCCGCCGCGCCAACGAGGCCGGCGCCCGCGCCCTCGTCGTCGTCGACGGCGCCGGCGAACCCACCGGCATCGTCCGGGAGGCCGCCATCGCCGCCGTACCCCAGCACCGCCGCCCCTGGGTCGCCGTCAGCACCCTCGCCCAGGACCTCACCGACGGCATGCGGGTCCCCGCCGAACTCACCGGCCAGCCCCTCCTCGACCACCTCCGCGCCAGCCCCGCCACCGAGTACCTCGTCATCGAGGAGACCGGCGAGATCTACGGCGTCCTCGCCACCACCGACGTCGAGCGCGCCTTCGTCAAGGCCATGGCACGACCGTCCGCGTGAGGCCGGTATGGTTGTTCACATGTCCGAACCGACCGGTGCCGCCCGCCGACGCGGGCCCTTCAAGGTCGGGGACCAGGTTCAGCTGACCGACCCCAAGGGCCGTCACTACACGTTCACGCTCGAAGAGGGAAAGAACTTCCACACCCACAAGGGTTCTTTCCCGCACGACGAACTGATCGGCGCCCCCGAGGGCAGCGTTGTCCGTACCACCGGAAACGTCGCCTACCTCGCGCTGCGCCCCCTGCTCCCCGACTACGTCCTGTCCATGCCCCGCGGCGCCGCCGTGGTCTACCCCAAGGACGCGGGGCAGATCCTGGCCTTCGCCGACATCTTCCCCGGCGCGCGCGTCGTGGAAGCCGGAGTGGGCTCGGGATCGCTGAGCAGCTTCCTCCTGCGCGCCATCGGAGACAGCGGCATGCTGCACTCCTACGAGCGCCGCGAGGACTTCGCCGAGATCGCGAAGGGCAACGTCGAGCGCTACTTCGGCGGCCCCCACCCGGCCTGGCAGCTGACCGTCGGCGACCTCCAGGACAACCTGTCCGACACCGACGTCGACCGCGTCATCCTGGACATGCTCGCCCCCTGGGAGTGCCTGGAGGCCGTCTCCAAGGCCCTGGTCCCCGGCGGCATCCTCTGCTGCTACGTGGCCACCACCACCCAGCTCGCCCGCACCGTGGAGTCCATCCGCGAGTTCGGCTGCTACGCCGAGCCGCAGCCCTGGGAGTCCATGATCCGCAACTGGCACGTCGAGGGCCTCGCCGTCCGCCCCGATCACCGCATGATCGGCCACACCGGCTTCCTCGTCACCGCCCGTCGCCTCGCGGACGGGGTCGAGCCCCCGATGCGTCGCCGCCGCCCCGCCAAGGGCGCCTACGGCGAGGACTACGAGGGCCCCAACAAGGGCTAGTCCCGAAACGCGGCCCGGTCCCCGTACCGACGGCTGACGTTCCGACATTCACAGCACGCCGCTGTCGAGTTCCCCGCCCGCGGGAGGGAACTCGGCGGCGGCGTCCCCATGTTCACCGAGCTCCACCCCAGCTGTTCCGTCCCCCTGTGACGTGTGGCACGATGCCGGGAACCCCGTCGCACCACCCCACAGGAGACGTCTCGCGTGCAGCACTCCGCCGCCCCGGACCTCGCGGACCTCGCCCACACCGACGCCCGGCCGGCCCACTGGCTGGCCACCGCCACCGCGACCGCCGCGGTCGTCGCCCTCGCCGGACTGCTCCAGCCCGGCCCCGCCGGAGCCGCCGGCACCACGGCCGCCGCCCCGCGCCCGGCACCCGCCCCCGAGGCCGCCGGAGCCGACTACCCCCTGGAATGCGGCGGAGGCCCCCGTACGGTCGCGAAGCGGGCCACCGGAGACCTCGACGGCGACGGGAACCCCGAGACGATCGCGGTCGTGCACTGCGAAGCCGGCTCCGGCACCCCGCCGAGCGGCGTCTACGTCCTCACCCGCGGCAAGGAGAACGGCAGCCCCGCGCGCGTGGTCGCCACGCTCGTCGCACCCGACCAGCACCGGAGCGTCACCGAGCTCGCCGTACGCGACGGGGCCGTGCGCGCCACCCTGCTCGGCTACTCGTCCCCCGAGGTGCCCAGCTGCTGCCCCGACGAGAAGGAGCAGGTCAGCTGGCGCTGGCAGGGCGGCGCCTTCGTCCGCGGCGACCAGACGGACGCCCGCAGCGTCTAGGGGGCGTCCTCGGGCCCCAGGGCCCGCCCGGGGCCCCGGGACCCGGCCGTCACTCGGCGTCGGGGCCGTACACCTCGACCTTGTCCGCGACCCGGCGCACATGGATGCAGTCGCCCGGGCACTCCTTCGCGGAGTCCACCACGTCCTGGAGCAGCGGCAGCGGCACCGGCGTCGTGGCACCCGCGTCCTGCAGCAGCTCGTCGTCCGCGCTCTTCACATACGCGAGCCCGTCGATGTCGAGCTCGAAGACCTCGGGAGCGTACTGCGCGCAGATCCCGTCCCCGGTGCACAGGTCCTGATCGATCCAGACCTCCAGCGCCTCCTCGGCGCCCGTCGCCGGGGCCTCGTGCTGCACGGTCATATCTCCTGCCGTTTCTGCTTCGCGCGATAAGTCGGGCCACCCCTGACGGGTGTTGACCAATGACGACCATACAACCGCCCGCTTTCAAGCGGTGAAGGGTGGGTATTCCCCTGGCGAGAGGGGAAGCGCAAGGGTGAAGATCGGACACACCCCGGAGTCTTTTTGATCTAGGGGTTTCAATCACCACCCACGCAGGTAGGGTCAGGAAGCGTCCAGCTCCCCTTGGAGGAGGTGAGGACCGTGGCAGCCCACGACGACGACATCAACCGCGGCATCCGGCCGGGGCGGGGGTCTGAAGACCCCGCCGGTCAGGTTGCCTATCTCGAGCAGGAAATCGCCGTCCTGCGCCGCAAGCTCGCCGACTCTCCGCGCCACACGAGGATTCTCGAAGAGCGGATCGTCGAGCTGCAGACCAACCTGGCCGGCGTGTCCGCGCAGAACGAACGTCTGGCGAACACGCTCCGTGAGGCCCGCGACCAGATCGTGGCCCTCAAGGAGGAGGTCGACCGGCTCGCGCAGCCGCCGGCCGGCTTCGGTGTCTTCCTGCAGGCGAACGAGGACGGCACGTGCGACATCTTCACCGGGGGCCGCAAGCTCCGGGTGAACGTCAGCCCGAGCATCGAGCTCGAAGAGCTCAAGCGCGGCCAGGAAGTCATGCTCAACGAAGCGCTCAACGTGGTCGAGGCCATGGAGTTCGAGCGCGCCGGGGACATCGTCACCCTCAAGGAGATCCTCGAGGACGGCGAGCGCGCCCTGGTGGTGGGGCACACCGACGAGGAGCGGGTGGTGAGGCTCGCCGAGCCTCTGCTGGACGTCACCATCCGCGCCGGCGACGCCCTGCTGCTCGACTCCAGGTCCGGCTACGTCTACGAGGTGGTCCCCAAGAGCGAGGTCGAAGAGCTCGTTCTGGAAGAGGTCCCGGACGTCGACTACGACAAGATCGGCGGTCTGGGCAACCAGATCGAGCTGATCCGCGACGCGGTCGAGCTCCCCTACCTCTACCCGGACCTCTTCAAGGAGCACGAACTGCGGCCGCCCAAGGGCATCCTGCTCTACGGCCCGCCCGGCTGCGGCAAGACGCTGATCGCGAAGGCCGTGGCCAACTCCCTGGCCAAGAAGGTCGCCGAGGTGACCGGCCAGCCCGCGGGGAAGTCCTACTTCCTCAACATCAAGGGCCCCGAGCTCCTCAACAAGTACGTCGGCGAGACCGAGCGGCACATCCGCCTCGTCTTCCAGCGTGCCCGGGAGAAGGCGAGCGAGGGCACCCCCGTCATCGTCTTCTTCGACGAGATGGAATCCCTCTTCCGCACCCGCGGCTCCGGTGTCAGCTCGGACGTGGAGAACACCATCGTCCCGCAGCTGCTCGCCGAGATCGACGGCGTGGAAGGCCTGGAGAACGTCATCGTCATCGGCGCCTCCAACCGCGAGGACATGATCGACCCCGCGATCCTGCGGCCCGGCCGGCTCGACGTCAAGATCAAGATCGAGCGTCCGGACGCGGAGGCCGCGAAGGACATCTTCGCGAAGTACCTCACGGCCAACCTGCCGCTGCACGCGGACGACATCTCCGAGCACAGCGGCTCGAAGGCCGCCGCCGCCCACGGAATGATCCAGTCAGTCGTCGAGCAGATGTACGCCGAATCCGAGGAGAACCGCTTCCTCGAAGTCACGTACGCCAACGGCGACAAGGAAGTCCTGTACTTCAAGGACTTCAACTCCGGCGCGATGATCCAGAACATCGTCGACCGGGCCAAGAAGATGGCCATCAAGGCCTTCCTCGACCACAACCAGAAGGGCATCCGGGTCTCCCACCTCCTCCAGGCGTGCGTGGACGAGTTCAAGGAGAACGAGGACCTGCCCAACACCACCAACCCCGACGACTGGGCCCGGATCTCCGGAAAGAAGGGCGAGCGGATCGTGTTCATCCGCACACTCGTCACCGGAAAGCAGGGCGCGGACACCGGACGCTCCATCGACACGGTGGCCAATACCGGTCAGTACCTGTAAAACGCCCACCGGCTGCGGATGTCCGGAAACCGGGCATCCGCAGCCGACGCATTCCATCCAGCATTTCCCCCGGCATCACAGGGAAACAGGAAATACTGCAACTGATCTCCCCACCAGCGCGGAGCCGCTCTAGGCTCATCGGTACCGCCGAGTCGCGCACAGTGAGCGCCGCCGGGCAAGGAGGGCCGCATGACCGTACGGCGAGTAATGGGCATCGAGACGGAGTACGGGATCTCCGTCCCGGGACACCCGAACGCCAATGCCATGCTCACCTCGTCCCAGATCGTCAACGCCTACGCGGCGGCGATGCACCGGGCGCGCCGCGCCCGCTGGGACTTCGAGGAGGAGAACCCGCTGCGGGACGCCCGCGGCTTCGACCTCGCCCGCGAGGCCGCCGACTCCAGCCAGCTCACCGACGAGGACATCGGCCTCGCCAACGTGATCCTCACCAACGGAGCCCGGCTCTACGTGGACCACGCCCACCCCGAGTACAGCGCGCCCGAGGTCACCAACCCGCGCGACGCCGTCCTCTGGGACAAGGCCGGCGAACGGATCATGGCGGAGGCGGCCGAGCGCGCCGCCCAGCTCCCCGGGGCCCAGCCCATCCACCTCTACAAGAACAACACCGACAACAAGGGCGCCTCCTACGGCACGCACGAGAACTACCTGATGAAGCGGGAGACCCCCTTCTCGGACATCGTGCGCCACCTGACCCCCTTCTTCGTCTCCCGCCAGGTCGTGACCGGCGCGGGACGGGTCGGCATCGGCCAGGACGGTCGGGAGAACGGCTTCCAGCTCAGCCAGCGCGCCGACTACTTCGAGGTCGAGGTCGGCCTGGAGACGACGCTCAAGCGGCCCATCATCAACACCCGGGACGAGCCGCACGCCGACGCCGAGAAGTACCGCCGCCTGCACGTGATCATCGGCGACGCGAACCTCTCGGAGATCTCCACCTACCTCAAGCTCGGCACCACCGCCCTCGTGCTCTCGATGATCGAGGACGGCTTCATCACCGTCGACCTCGCCGTCGACCAGCCGGTCCGCACCCTGCACCAGGTCTCCCACGACCCGACGCTCCAGTACCTGATCACGCTCCGCAGCGGCCGGACGCTCACCGCGGTCCAGCTTCAGATGGAGTACTTCGAGCTGGCCAGGAAGTACGTGGAGGAGCGGTACGGCGACGACGCGGACGAGCAGACCAAGGACGTCCTGTCCCGCTGGGAGGACACCCTGGGCCGCCTGGAGACCGACCCCATGAGCCTCGCCGGCGAGCTGGACTGGGTCGCCAAGCGGGAGCTCATGGAGGGCTACCGGCGCCGCGACGGCCTGGACTGGGACGCGGCACGGCTGCACCTGGTGGACCTCCAGTACGCGGACGTACGCCCCGACAAGGGCCTCTACAACCGCCTGGTGGCGCGTGGGCGCATGAAGCGGCTCCTGGACGAGACCGAGGTCGAACGGGCCGAGACGGCGCCTCCGGAGGACACCAGGGCCTACTTCCGGGGCCGCTGCCTGGAGCAGTACGCCGACGACGTCGCCGCGGCCTCCTGGGACTCGGTGATCTTCGACCTGCCCGGCCGGGACTCCCTCCAGCGCGTCCCGACCCTGGAGCCGCTGCGCGGCACCAAGGCGCACGTGAAATCGCTCCTGGACCGCTGCCGGACGGCGGAGGAACTGGTGCGGGTGCTTTCCGGCGGCTGAACCGGGGGCTGAACCAGGGGCCGAAACGGGGCCTCGGCGGGGGCCTGAAATACCCCGGCACTGGGAATCATGGAATCAGTGCCCGGGCGTTGTGGAAACTGCGGGGCCGAAGTCAGACCCGACCTATAGGGTCTGATCTTGTACGGACTCAACCGAGCGGGCCGATTCGAGCGGGGTGAGGGATATGGCGACCAAGGACACCGGCGGCGGACAGCAGAAGGCGACGCGATCCACGGAGGAGGTCGAGGAGACCACCACGGAGGCGAGCTCCGACCTCAAGGAACGCCAGGAGAAGCTGAGCGACGACGTGGACTCCGTCCTGGACGAGATCGACGACGTACTCGAGGAGAACGCTGAGGATTTCGTCAGGTCATTCGTGCAAAAAGGTGGCGAGTGACCGCCCCTGGGGTCGCCTGACCTTCGAATCGAAGGTGGCGGTAAGGGGGGAGTGTGGCCGAAGCGGTCAAGCATTGTCGGGGTTGCGGTCGGGATCTGCCGGTCGGCGGTTTCGCGAACGACCGCAACCGTGGCGATGGTTTACAGCCGCGCTGCCGGGAGTGCGTCGCTGCGTACAGCGCGGAGCACTACCGGCGGAAGCGGGCGGTCTTGGGCAAGACCGTTCGGAAGCGAGGTGACGTGCCGCGCGGCCACAAGCGGTGTCCCCCATGCGAGGAGACGAAGCCGCACTCCGAGTGGGAGCGGAACAAGACCAGCTCGGACGGATGGGCGAGCTAATGCCGGGAGCGCCGGGCGCAGCGCAATCGCGCCTCGTACTTCAAACGCAAGTACGGCATCACCGAAGCCGAACGCGACCAGATGATCGCCGACCAGGGCGGTGTCTGCGTGATCTGCCAGGAAGGTCCGGCGGAGCATGTGGATCACGATCATCAGACGGGTAAGGTCCGAGGCGTGCTGTGCTTCAGCTGCAACGCGGCGCTGGGGCAGTTCAAGGATCGGCCGGATGTCATGAGGCGTGCGGCCGCATACGTGGAAGGAAACCTGTGGAACCCAACACTCGTAGCACAGGGCGTCTACCGGCAGCCTTCCTGACGCCGGGGTCCTCGTCCTTCATGGACTTCCTGGCCGATCACTCGCCGGAGATGCTCCCGGGCAACCGGAAGCTCCCCGAGGGGATCGTCGAGGCGCCGCACGGCACGACCATTGTGGCCGCCACGTTCCCCGGCGGGGTCGTGCTCGCCGGTGACCGGCGGGCGACCATGGGGAACATGATCGCGCAGCGGGACATCGAGAAGGTGTTCCCCGCCGACGAGTACTCCGCCGTCGGCATCGCCGGCACCGCCGGCCTCGCCGTGGAGATGGTCAAGCTGTTCCAGCTGGAGCTGGAGCACTTCGAGAAGGTGGAGGGCGCGACGCTCTCCCTGGAGGGCAAGGCGAACCGTCTCTCCACCATGATCCGGGGCAACCTGGGCATGGCCATGCAGGGGCTCGCCGTCGTGCCGCTCTTCGCGGGCTGGGACGAGGGCAAGGAGAAGGGCCGGATCTTCTCGTACGACGTGACCGGCGGCCGCTCCGAGGAGCACGGCTTCGCCGCCACCGGCTCCGGCTCGATCTTCGCGCGCGGTTCGATGAAGAAGCTGTACCGCGCCGACCTGACCGAGGAGCAGGCCACCACTCTGGTGGTGCAGGCGCTGTACGACGCGGCGGACGACGACTCGGCGACCGGCGGTCCCGACATGGCCCGCCGGATCTTCCCGATCGTCACCGTCATCACCGACGAGGGCTTCCGCAGGCTCAGCGAGGCGGAGTCCTCCGAGCTCGCCCGGTCGGTCACCGAGCGGCGTCTCGAGCAGCCCGACGGGCCGCGCGCCGCCCTGCTCTGACCGTCCCTCGCCCGTAGAAGCCCTTCAGACCGGAAGAAAGGGACGGTAGCCGGTGTCCACGCCGTTCTATGTCTCACCCCAGCAGGCCATGGCCGACCGGGCCGAGTACGCCCGCAAGGGCATCGCCCGCGGCCGCAGCCTCGTCGTCCTCCAGTACACCGACGGCATCGTCTTCGTCGGCGAGAACCCGTCCCGTGCCCTGCACAAGTTCAGCGAGATCTACGACCGGATCGGCTTCGCGGCCGCCGGCAAGTACAACGAGTACGAGAACCTCCGCATCGGCGGCGTCCGCTACGCCGACCTGCGGGGCTACACCTACGACCGGGACGACGTCACCGCGCGCGGCCTGGCCAACGTCTACGCCCAGACGCTCGGCACGATCTTCTCCAGCGCGGGGGAGAAGCCGTACGAGGTGGAGCTGGTCGTCGCCGAGGTCGGCTCCGAGCCCGAGGGCGACCAGATCTACCGGCTGCCGCACGACGGCTCGATCGTGGACGAGCACGGCTCGGTCGCGGTCGGCGGGAACGCGGAGCAGATCAGCTCGTTCCTCGACCAGCGGCACCGGGACGGCATGACGCTCGCCGAGGCCCTCAAGCTGGCCGTGCAGGCGCTGTCGCGGGACACCAACGGCACCGAGCGGGAGATCCCCGCGGAGCGCCTGGAGGTGGCGGTCCTGGACCGGACGCGTCCGCAGCAGCGCAAGTTCAAGCGGATCGTCGGCCGTCAGCTGTCCCGTCTCCTGGAGGCGGACAACGCGGCGGCGGCGAAGACGGACGAGCCCTCGGACGAGGCTCCCGAGGAGTAGCCGAGCATCGCCCCGAGGGGCCCGGTCCATCTGGACCGGGCCCCTCGGGCGTTTTCCGGGCTCAGGAGGCCGGTGCCGGGCCCGAGGAGCCGCGGGCGACGAGGGAGACGGGCAGGGCGACCGGTTCGGGCCGTTCGCCCGCGAGAACGGCGAGGAGCGCCTCCATGCCCCGCCGGCCGAACTCCTCGGCGGGGAGCCGGACCGTGGTGAGCTCGGGTTCGACGGCGGTGGCCAGGGTCATGTCGTCGAAGCCGGTGACCGAGAGGTCCTCGGGGACGCGCAGTCCGAGCCGGCGGGCGACCTTGAGGACGCCGACCGCGAGGATGTCGTCGTCGCAGATCACCGCCGTGGGCCGGGGGCCGGGGCTGCCGAGCGCGAGGTTGGCGGCCGACCACGCGTCGGCGGCGTTGAGGGGCGACCGTACGGTGCGGAGCTCCGTCCCCCGTAGGGCGTCGGCGAGGACGGCGGCGCGGACGTCGAAGGTCCAGGACGGGACGGCGGACGCCAGGTGCAGGAAGCTGCGGTGGCCGAGGGCGAGCAGGTGGTCGGTGACCCGCCGCATGCCGTCGGCGACGTCGAGGTTCACATGGGCGGCGGCCGCGGGGTCGGTGGGGTCGCTGTCGAGCATGACGAGGGGCAGGTCGGTGCCGCGCAGGGCCTTGAGGGTGTCGGCGGCCATGGAGGAGGCGATGACGCCGTCCAGGGCGGCCTGGGCCGACGCGAAGGGGTCGCGGGCGGGGCCGACGCCGTCGGGGGAGGGGTAGAGGACGACGCCGAAGCCGTGCCGTGCCGCGGCGAGGGCCGCGCCCGTGTAGACGTGGGCGAAGAACTCGTTGGTGAGGGCCGGGACGACGAGCATGGCCGTGCGGGTGCGGCCGAGGCGCAGGTTCCGGGCGGCGACGTTGGGCCGGTAGCCCAGCTCGTGGGCGGCGGCGCGGACCGACTCGGCGGTGCGCTCGGAGACCCGGCCGCGCCACTTCTCGCCGAGGACGAGGGAGACGGTGGCCTGCGAGACGCCCGCCACCCGGGCCACGTCCCTGCTGGTCGGGCGGGTGCCGCCGAGGGGGTCGGGGGACTGCACGAGGGGCCTCCGCATGGGACGGTGGTCGGGGGGAGTGGGCGCGGGGTGGACCCGGTTCACGCCGACATGGTACGTATGACCCTGGACGTTATACGTAAAACCCCGGCTGGGTTCCGGGGTGACGGGAGGGTGACATGGCCACCGAGGCCCCCGCGCACGGCGGCTATCTCGACATACTCCGGGCGCCGCACGCCGCCCGGCTGCTCGCCGGAACGCTCGTCGGGCGCCTGCCCAACGGCACCGGCCCCATCGCGATGACCCTGTTCGTCCGGGACCTGGGCGGCAGCTACACCCTGGCCGGCGGCCTGATCGCGGCCTACGGCCTCTCCAACGCCATCGGGCAGCCGCTCCTCGGCCGCGCCGTCGACCTCAAGGGCCAGCCCCGCGTCCAGCTGCCCGCCGCCGTCCTCTCCGCGCTCGGCATGGCCCTGTTCGCCCTCACCGGCATCGGCCACCTCGCGCTCGCGTACGCGGCCGTCATCGTCGCCGGGCTCTTCACCCCGCCCCTGGAGGGCGGCCTGCGCGCCCTGTGGCCGAGCGTCCTCGGCCGCGAGGACCGGGTCCACCGGGCGTACGCGCTGGACGCCGTCGCCCAGGAGGTCATGTTCACCGTCGGCCCGCTCCTGGTGACCCTCCTGGTCGCCCTGCGCTCGCCCGCCGCCGCCCTCCTCGTCATCAACGTCCTGGGGGTGCTCGGCGCCCTCGCCGTCGTGCTCTCCGAGCCGTCCCGCGCCTGGCGCTCCGCCGCCCGCGAGGCACACTGGCTGGGGGCGCTGCGTTCGCCCGGCCTCCTCGCCCTCCTCGGCTCGTTCTTCTTCGTCGGCCTCGCCCTCGGCTCCATCACGGTCGCCGCCGTCGCCTACGCCGACGACCGGGGCACGCCCTCGGTGTACGGCTGGCTGATGGCCGCCCTGGGCCTCGGCGCGCTCGCCGGCGGTGTCCTGTACGGCGCCCGGCAGTGGTCCGGGGCGCCCGAGCGGCGGCTGCGGGTCCTCGTGGGCCTCCTGGCGGTCTGCTACCTGCCGCTCATGCTCACCCCCGGCCCCGTCGCCATGACCGGCCTCTCGGTGCTCTCCGGGGTCTTCCTCGCCCCCGCCCTCGCCTGCGCCTTCATCGTGGTCGACCGGCACGCCCCGAGCGGCACCGTCACCGAGGCCTTCTCCTGGCTCGTCACCACCTTCGGCGTCGGCGCGGCCCTGGGCTCCGCCGTCGCGGGACCCGCGATCGAACTGGCCGGAACGGTGGCCGGGTTCGCCGTGGCCGGCGCGGGCGGCCTGGTCGCGCTGCTCGTCCTGCTGGCCACCGGGCGTGTCCTCACGGTCCCCGCGGTGACCGGCACCGCCGCGCGACACGCCGACGGAGAGACGGTCCCCAGCGCCGTACACGCCGAAAAGAACACGCACTGATCGGAAAATGATCGAAACGGGAACGTCCAACCCGGTTTCAGCGCACGCCGTCAGGCGTAATGTTCAGACATGGACCGCCGCATTTTCGGGCTGGAGAACGAGTACGGCGTCACGTGCACGTTCAGGGGACAGCGCCGACTGTCTCCTGACGAAGTGGCGCGCTACCTCTTCCGCCGTGTCGTGTCATGGGGCCGCAGCAGCAATGTCTTCCTGCGGAACGGCGCCCGCCTGTACCTCGACGTGGGTTCGCATCCGGAATACGCCACACCGGAATGCGACAACGTGACCGAACTGGTCACCCACGACAAGGCCGGCGAGCGCATTCTCGAGGGCCTGCTCGTCGACGCCGAACGCCGCCTGCACGAGGAGGGAATCGCGGGCGACGTCTACCTCTTCAAGAACAACACCGACTCGGCCGGAAACTCGTACGGCTGCCACGAGAACTATCTCGTCGCCCGCCACGGGGAGTTCTCCCGGCTCGCGGACATCCTCATTCCGTTCCTCGTGACGCGGCAGCTCATCTGCGGCGCGGGAAAGGTCCTCCAGACCCCGCGTGGCGCGGTCTACTGCGTCTCCCAGCGTGCCGAGCACATCTGGGAGGGCGTCAGCTCGGCCACCACCCGCTCGCGGCCCATCATCAACACCCGGGACGAGCCGCACGCGGACGCCGAGCGCTACCGCCGGCTGCACGTCATCGTCGGCGACTCGAACATGTCCGAGACGACCATGCTGCTCAAGGTCGGCGCCACCGACCTCGTGCTCCGCATGATCGAGGCGGGCACGGTGATGCGCGACCTGACGCTGGAGAACCCGATCCGGGCGATCCGCGAGGTCAGTCACGACATCACGGGCCAGCGCAAGGTCCGGCTCGCCAGCGGCCGCGAGGCCTCCGCCCTCGAGGTCCAGCGCGAGTACTACGAGAAGGCCGTGGACTTCGTCGACCGCAGGGGCATCCGCTCCGGCACCGTCGCCCAGGTCCTCGAACTGTGGGGCCGCACGCTCGACGCGATCGAGAGCGAGCAGCTCGACCGGATCGAGACCGAGATCGACTGGGTCATGAAGCACCGGCTCATCGAGCGGTACCGGGCCAAGCACAACATGACCATGTCGAACCCGAGGGTCGCGCAGATAGACCTCGCCTACCACGACATCCACCGTCGTCGCGGGCTGTACTACCTGCTCCAGAAGAACGGGCAGGCGGCCCGGATCTGCAACGACCTGAAGATCTTCGAGGGCAAGTCGGTGCCCCCGCAGACCACTCGGGCCCGGCTGCGCGGCGACTTCATCCGCCGTGCCCAGGAGCAGCGGCGGGACTTCACCGTCGACTGGGTCCACCTCAAGCTCAACGACCAGGCGCAGCGCACGGTGTTGTGCAAGGACCCGTTCCGGTCCGTCGACGACCGGGTCGAAAAGCTGATCGCCGGAATGTAGGCAGGTCGGATCGACCGGCAGGGCCCCGCACGTTCGGCGTGCGGGGCCCTCGACGTGACAGGAGGAACGCCTAGAGTGTCGGCACCACTACTGTGCCGTCTGAGATCTGAGGAACACGTGCGCCGACTTGCCGGCCTTCTCGTCGTCCCGCTGCTGCTGCTCACCACAGCGGCGTGCGGCAGCGACGACAAGGGCTCCGATTCCGCCTCGATGACGAACGGGCTGCCCACCATCACCGCGGGGCAGAAGTTCGGGGAGAAGCCGACCCTCGCCAAGGGCGAGGGCGACCCGCCCAAGGAACTCAAGGTCAACGTCATCAGCGAGGGCAAGGGCCCGGTGACGAAGAAGGGCGACGCGCTCCAGGTGAACTACCTGGGCCAGGCCTGGGACTCCACCACCCCCTTCGACAACAGCTTCGACCGCGGTCAGCCCTTCGACCTCACGCTGGGCGCCGGTCAGGTCATCAAGGGCTGGGACCAGGGTCTTGAGGGCCAGAAGGTCGGCAGCCGCATCGAGATCGGCATCCCGCCGGAGCTCGGTTACGGCGCGCAGGGCCAGGGCGACATCAAGCCCAACGCCACGCTGGTCTTCGTCGTGGACATCCTGAAGTCCGTGACGATCCCGAAGTCCGCCACGGGCACCCCGGTCGCCCAGGACAACAAGGACCTCCCGAAGGTCGGGACGAACACCGACGGCAAGCAGCCCTCGCTGACGGTCCCGAAGACGGACCCGCCGACCAAGCTCGTCTCGAACTACGTGCTCGAGGCCAACGGCGAGGCCGTCAAGGCCACCGACACGGTCGTCGTGAACTACGTCGCCGCCCTGTGGAAGGACGGCAAGGTCTTCGACTCGACCTACACGACCGGCAAGCCCGCGAACTTCCCGCTCCCGCAGCTGACGCTGAAGGGCCTCAAGGACGGTCTCGTCGGCAAGAAGATCGGCAGCCGTGTCCTGATCGTCGCCCCGCCGTCGGAGGCGTTCGGCAACGAGGAGAAGCAGGGGATTCCCAAGAACTCGACCCTGGTCTTCGCCGTGGACATCCTGACGAAGATGTAAGACTGTCCCGATCGCGCAGTTCATCATCGCGACGTTCATCAGTTTGAGGAGCAGTTCAGTGAGCATCGAGAAGCCCGAGGTCGACTTCCCGGGCGGCGAGCCGCCGAAGGACCTGGAGATCAAGGACATCTGGGAGGGCGACGGCGAGGTCGCCCAGGCCGGTGACTTCGTGAAGGTCCACTACGTGGGCGTGTCCTTCGACTCCGGCGAGGAGTTCGACGCCTCCTGGAACCGCGGCACCCCGCTCGACTTCCACCTCGGTGCCGGTCAGGTCATCCAGGGCTGGGACCAGGGCGTGCAGGGCATGAAGGTCGGCGGCCGCCGCCAGCTGGTCATCCCCGCGCACCTCGCCTACGGCGACCGCGGCGCGGGCGGCAAGATCGCCCCGGGCGAGACGCTGATCTTCGTCTGCGACCTCGTGGGCGTGACGAAGCGCTGACCTCGTTCAGGTCGTTCCGAGGGCCCCCGCCGTCCATGGCGGGGGCCCTCGGCTTTTGTCCCGACACCCCGGGGCGGTACGGTCGGACGTCCGAGAAGTGAATCCGGCGGAAGGGTCCAGGGCGTCGATGGCGATTGCCAAGTCCGAGCGGCTGATGAATCTCGCGCTGTGCCTGCTCGGGACGCGCCGGCCGCTGAGCAAGCGGGAGCTCCGCGGCTCCATCGAGGCGTATCTCGAAGCGAGCGGCGACGACGCCTTCAACCGCATGTTCGAGCGGGACAAGGACGATCTCCGGGAGCTCGGTCTGGTCATCGAGACCGTCGAGAACCTGGACGGTGAGACCGGCTACCTGGCCCGCCGCGACTCCAACCGGCTGCCGCCGATCACCCTCGACGCCGAGGAGGCCGCCGCGCTCGGCCTCGCCGCCAAGGTGTGGCAGCAGGCCCGCCTCGCCGGGGCCGCCAGCGGCGCCCTCCAGAAGCTCCGCGCCGCCGGCATGCCCGAGGCGGGGGACTCGTACGACACCCAGCCCAGCGCCCTCGAACCGCGCATCCCGGTCCACGAGGCCGCCTTCGAGCCGCTCATGCTGGCCTGCCGGGACCGCCGGCCCGTCGTCTTCGACTACCGCAAGGCCAACGCCGCCCGCCCCGAGACCCGCCAGGTCGAGCCCTGGACCCTCGAGTGCTGGCGCGGTCACTGGTACCTGGCCGGCTGGGACCGCGACCGCGGTGCCGAGCGCGTCTTCCGGCTCTCCCGCATCACCGGAAAGGTCCGCTCGCGGGCCGGCGCCTTCACCGCGCCGGTGCCCGACGTCGTGACCGTCCGCGAGACCGTCGAGAGCTGGGCCGGCGAGACCGCCACCCGCTCCGCCCGGATCCGGCTGCGGGCCGGCTGCGGCTACCCGCTGCGGGCCCGCGCCCAGGCCGTGACCGAGGGCGGCGACGGCTGGGACGAGCTGGAGATCCCGTACGGGCACGGGCTTGACGCCTGGCTCGTCGAGTTCGGCCCCGACGTCGTCGTACTGGAACCGGCCGATCTGCGGGCCGATGTGGTGGAGCGGCTGCGCGCCGTGGCCAAGGGCTGAGGGGGAGACGTACCGCATGGCTGCCAACGCGATCGACCAGACGAGGCGGATGCTGTCCCTCGTCACCTATCTCCGTGAGCGCCCCGGCGCGCACGTCGCCGACGTGGCGCGCGCCTTCGGGATCACCGAGGACGAGCTGATCTCCGACCTGGACGTGCTGCCCATGTGCGGCACCAGCTTCCGGGGCGGCGACCTCCTCGACATCGACACCGACGGCGACCGGATCTGGTGGCACAACCCCGACGACGTGGCCGCGCCGCTGCGGCTCGCGGCCGACGAGGCCACCGCGCTGCTCGTCGCCGCCCGGGCCGTCGCCACCCTGCCGGGGCTGCGCGAGAGCGACCGGGACGCCCTGCTGCGCGCCACCGCCAAGCTGGAGGCGGCGGCCGGCGAGGCCGCCGGGGCCAGCGCCCGGCTCTCGGTGACCTTCGAGTCCGAGGGCGGGGTCTTCGCCGAGGTCGACCGGGCCATCTCGGAGCGCAAGCGGCTGTGGGTGCGGTACTACTCGCCGGCGCGCGACGAGCTCACCGAGCGCGAGGTCGACCCGATCCGGCTCTTCGCCGTCGGCCACACCTATATGGAGGCGTGGTGCCGGCTCTCCGAGGCGCGCCGCACCTTCCGGCTCGACCGGGTCGTCGAGATCCGGATCCTCGACGAGCACGCGGCGCCGCCGGAGCTGGAGCTGCGCGACCTCTCCGAGGGCCTGGTCCAGCCGTCGGCCGACGACCCGGAGGTCGTGGTCGAGGTGGGGCCCGGCGGTCGCTGGGTCGCCGAGTACTACCCGCACGACCGGGCCGAGGAGCTGCCGGACGGCGGGCTGCGGATCACGCTGCGGACGCCGGACCCGGCCTCGCTGCGCCGGCTGGCGCTGCGTCTCGGCAGCGACGGGCGGATCGTCGCGCCGGCGGAGCTGGCCGACAGCGCGCGGACGGCGGCGGCCGCCGCGCTCGCCGCGTACGAGGGTGTGTGACGTTCCCCGGGTCCGGGACGCTGTTACTGACGTGACCGCGCCCAGGCCGTGGTGACCGTGCGACAGGGCGCTGTTGCCGATGTGATGCCAGAGTCGAGAGAGATGAGGGAGATGTCCGTGATGCACGGTTTTGCGGCGTCCATGGCCCCGGTCCTCTTCAAGGCCGCCTGCCCCGACTGCCGCGCGCGCTTCGAACTCTCCGCGAGCGCCCTGCGCCTCGCCATCGGGGCGAGCCGGCGCACCACCTTCTACTCCTTCACCTGCCCCGAGTGCGGCAGCTCCGTCCGCAAGCCCGCGGGCGAGCGCATCGTCGAACTCCTCACCGGCGGCGGCGTGCGCACCCTGCGCCTCCACACCACCGTCTGAACGATCCGTACGCGCCCAACGTCTAGGCTCGGCACATGTTCTGGCCCATGCTCGCCATCGCCCTCGGCTTCCTCGGCCTCGCCGTGCTCGGCGTCCTCGCCGTCAGGGTCTTCCTTGAGGTCCAGCGCCTCGGCCGCCAAGTGGCCCACACCACACAGCGGATCCAGCAGGCCGCCGAAGAGCTCGAAAGCGCCGCCGTCGGACTCGCCAGGACCGGCGAGACGCTCCGCTGAGCCCGTGCCGTACGCTGCAGGAAGCGGCCCCGGCCAGGGCCGGTGGGCCGCAATCCGGAGTATGCACGGGCATTGCCCCGCGTTTACTCCTGCGGGTTACGATCGCAGGCAGCGCGGTGGCCGGACGCATGTCCGATCCGCCGGGCACGCACTCCATGTCGCCTCGGTGAAGAAGGTAAACAGCTATGGGTAGGCTCGGCCCCACCGAGATCATTCTGATCCTCGTCGTCGTGATCCTCCTGTTCGGCGCCAAGAAGCTCCCGGACATGGCCCGCTCGCTGGGCAAGTCGGCCCGCATCCTCAAGAGCGAGGCCAAGGCGATGAAGGCGGACGACCAGCAGAGCGCCCCCGCCGACCCGCCGCACGCCGGGACGCAGGAGCCCGCCCCGCGCACCATCCAGGCCGCTCCCGGCGACGTGACCAGCGCGCGTCCCGTGACCGAGCCCTCGGACACCACCAAGCGCTGACCCGGTCCGCCGCGGCCGCCGCACCGGGCGGCGGCCTGCCGCACGAGATGAGGACGTGGGTTGCCCAAGTCTGCCCGCAAGCAGGAGAAGGATCCCGAGGGCCGGATGCCCCTCGTGGAGCACCTGCGTGAACTCCGCAACCGACTGGCGAAGGGCCTCCTCGCCATCACGGCGGTGACGATCGTCGCCCTCGTGTACAGCGAGGAGCTCCTGGTCTTCCTGTCGCAGTCGGTGCCCAAGTGCCCACCGGGCGTCACCAGTGACGGCGGAAACTGCGCGAGGGTCACCTTCAACACGCTGACGGCCCCCTTCAGCACGACGATCCAGGTCTCCCTGACCGCGGGTCTCGTCGTCGCGAGTCCGGTCTGGCTGTACCAGCTGTGGGCGTTCGTCGCGCCCGGACTGCACACGAAGGAGAAGAAGTACACGTACGCGTTCGTCGGCGCGGCCGTTCCGCTGTTCTCCGCCGGTGCCTACCTCGCGTACCTGATCCTGCCCATCAGCGTGAAGGTCCTCATCAGCCTCACGCCCAGTGGCGCCGAGAACCTCCTTTCGCTCGGTGACGTCCTCGACTTCACCCTGCGCATGGTGCTCGTCTTCGGCCTCGCCTTCGAGCTCCCGCTGATCCTGGTGATGCTCAACCTCACCGGCATCCTCACCGGTCGCCGCATGGCCGGCTGGTGGCGCGGCGTGATCATGGGCGTCTTCGTCTTCGGCGCGGTGATCACCCCGACCACCGACCCGGTCGGCATGCTCGCCCTCGCCGGGCCCATCACCATCCTGTACTTCGGGGCCGTCGGCTTCTCGCTCCTGAACGACCGGCGGCGCAGGCGCGCCAACCCGGACGCCGAGCTCGACGACGACGAGGCCTCCTCGCTCGACCTCACCCCCGAGGCCGTCGGCGCCGTCGAGCCCGTGAGCGCCGCCCGTGCCCTGCCCGAGCAGGCCACCGGGGAGCACAGCGGAGCGAGCGCGCAGCGGCTCAACGGTTACGACGACATCACCTGATCCCCGCGACGCGGCGCCCAGGATCACGGAAGGCCCTCCGGAACGCTCCGGGGGGCCTTCTCCGTGCCCCCGGAAGCGAGCCCTCCGCATCCCCTCGATAAAGATCGCGTCACTGTCAGAGGTGGCGGGTAGGCTCGACAACAAGATGACAGAGGACCTCACACCAGCCGAGGCGTACGCGGCCGCCCTCGCCCGCAACGCCGAGCAGCGCACCGCACTGGCCCCCTTCCGCGAGCTGTACGACTTCGGTCTGGACCCCTTCCAGATCGAGGCCTGCCAGGCACTCGAAGCGGGGAAGGGCGTACTCGTCGCCGCGCCCACGGGCTCCGGCAAGACCATCGTCGGCGAGTTCGCCGTCCACCTCGCCCTCACCCAGGGCCGCAAGTGCTTCTACACGACGCCCATCAAGGCACTGTCGAACCAGAAGTACGCCGACCTCGTCAAGCGGTACGGCTCCGACAAGGTCGGCCTGCTCACCGGTGACAACAGCGTCAACGGCGACGCCCCGATCGTCGTCATGACCACCGAAGTCCTCCGCAACATGCTCTACGCGGGATCCCAGGCCCTCTCCGGCCTCGGATACGTCGTGATGGACGAGGTCCACTACCTCTCGGACCGCTTCCGCGGCGCCGTCTGGGAGGAAGTGATCATCCACCTCCCCGAATCCGTCACCCTCGTCTCACTCTCCGCGACCGTGTCCAACGCCGAGGAGTTCGGCGACTGGCTCGACACCGTCCGCGGCGACACCGAGGTCATCGTCTCGGAGAGCCGCCCCGTCCCCCTCTGGCAGCACGTCCTCGCCGGACGCCGGATGTACGACCTCTTCGAGGAGGAGACCGACCACGGCGGCCGCGGCGCCTCCCGCCGCGAGGTCAACCCCGACCTCCTCCGCCTCGCCCGCACCGAGAACACGCGCACGTACAACCCGCGCGACCGGCGGCGCGGCAAGATGGTCCGCGAGGCCGACCGCGAGCGCGAGCGCCGCCAGCGCTCCCGGATCTGGACCCCAGGCCGCCCCGAGGTCATCGAGCGCCTCGACGCCGAAGGGCTCCTGCCCGCCATCACCTTCATCTTCAGCCGCGCCGGCTGCGAGGCCGCCGTCCAGCAGTGCCTCTACGCCGGACTCCGGCTCAACGACGACGAGGCGCGGCAGCGCGTCCGCGAGATCGTCGAGGCGCGCACGGCCGCGATCCCCAGCGAGGACCTCCACGTCCTCGGCTACTACGAGTGGCTCGAAGCCCTGGAGCGGGGCATCGCCGCCCACCACGCCGGCATGCTCCCGACCTTCAAGGAGGTCGTCGAGGAGCTCTTCGTCCGCGGCCTCGTCAAGGCCGTCTTCGCCACCGAGACCCTCGCCCTCGGCATCAACATGCCCGCGCGCACCGTCATCCTCGAGAAGCTCGTCAAGTGGAACGGCGAGCAGCACGCGGACATCACCCCCGGCGAGTACACCCAGCTCACCGGCCGCGCCGGCCGCCGCGGCATCGACGTCGAGGGCCACGCCGTCGTGCTCTGGCAGCGCGGACTCGACCCCGGCCACCTCGCCGGACTCGCCGGCACGCGCACGTACCCGCTGCGCTCCAGCTTCAAGCCCTCGTACAACATGGCGGTCAACCTCGTCGACCAGTTCGGCCGGCACCGCTCCCGCGAGCTGCTCGAAACCTCCTTCGCCCAGTTCCAGGCCGACCGCTCCGTCGTGGGCATCTCGCGCCAGGTCCAGCGGAACGAGGAGGGACTCGAGGGCTACCGCGAGGGCATGACCTGCCACCTCGGGGACTTCGAGGAGTACGCGCTGCTCCGCCGCGACCTCAAGGACCGCGAGACCGAACTGGCCCGGCAGGGCGCCGCCCAGCGCCGCGCCCAGGCCGCCAGCTCCCTGGAGAAGCTCAAGCCCGGTGACGTCATCCACGTCCCCACCGGCAAGTTCGCGGGCCTCGCCCTCGTCCTCGACCCGGGCATCCCGGCCGGCCGCACCAACGGCCACCGCGGCTTCGAGCACCACGACGGGCCGCGCCCCCTCGTCCTCACCGCCGAGCGGCAGGTCAAGAGGCTCGCCTCGATCGACTTCCCGGTCCCGGTCGAGGCGCTGGAGCGCATGAGGATCCCCAAGTCCTTCAACCCGCGCTCCCCGCAGTCCCGCCGCGACCTGGCCTCCGCCCTGCGGAGCAAGGCCGGGCACATCAACCCCGAGCGCCACCGGCGGCAGCGCGCCGCCGCGGCCGACGACCGCGAGATCGCACGGCTGCGCACCGAGATCCGCGCGCACCCCTGCCACGGCTGCGACGAGCGCGAGGACCACGCCCGCTGGGCCGAGCGCTACCACCGACTCCAGCGCGACACCCAGCAGCTGGAGCGGCGCATCGAGGGCCGTACGAACACGATCGCCCGCACCTTCGACCGGATCGTCGCGCTCCTCACCGAGCTCGACTACCTGCGCGGCGACGAGGTCACCGACAACGGCAAGCGGCTCGCCCGGCTCTACGGCGAGCTCGACCTGCTGGCGAGCGAATGCCTCCGCGACCGGGTCTGGGAGGGCCTCACCCCGGCCGAACTCGCCGCCTGCGTCTCGGCGTTGGTGTTCGAGGCGCGGCAGGCCGACGACGCCGTCCCGCCCAAGCTGCCCACGGGCAACGCCAAGGCGGCGCTCGGCGAGATGGTCCGGATCTGGGGCCGCCTGGACGCCCTCGAGGAGGAGTTCAAGATCAACCAGGCGGAGGGCGTCGGCCAGCGCGAGCCGGACCTCGGCTTCGCCTGGGCCGCCTACCAGTGGGCGTCCGACAAGAGCCTCGACGAGGTGCTCCGCGAGGCGGAGATGCCCGCGGGCGACTTCGTCCGCTGGTGCAAGCAGGTGATCGACGTCCTCGGGCAGATCGCCGCGGCGGCGCCCAAGGAGAACAGCACGGTCGCCAAGAACGCCCGCAAGGCGGTGGACGCGCTGCTGCGCGGCGTCGTCGCCTACAGCTCGGTCGGCTGACGGCCAGGCAGAACCCGGAGGGGCCCGTGGCGGGTGCGCCACGGGCCCCTTGGCATTGCTGCTGTGGGCGGGCCGCCTTTGGCATGTCGGTGACAGGGGTTGTCCACAGGTCGTCGTCCACAGGGGTGGCGCGGGGGACGGGGCTTCCGCTTGCATGGACTCGCAAGCAGGGGCAGTCAGTTGGGGAGGGGAGCACGGATGACCACGCAGGCCGGTCCGGACGCCGGGACACGAGACGAAGGACAGCCGGGGAAGGCGCCGGAGAGCGCGGGCACGGGCACGGGCCCCGCACCGACCGCGACGTCGGCGGGCCCCGAGCGGGGCTCGGGCCCCGTGTTCGTCGACGGGCCGCGAGGTGTGCCGCTCCTCGGCAACCTCCCCGCCTTCGGCAAGGACCCCCTCGCCTTCTTCGAACAGCTCCGGGAGCGCGGGGACTTCGTCCGCTGGCGCTTCGGCCGCGGCCCCGCCCTCTTCATCGCCCACCCGGAGAACATCGGCGAGCTGCTCACCGAGGTCGAGCGCACCTTCGACCAGCCAGACCTGGGCATCGCCTTCCGCACGCTGCTCGGCAACGGCGTGGTGGTCGCGAAGGGCGCGGACTGGCGGCGCAAGCGGTCCCTCGTCCAGCCGTCCGTACGCCCCAAGCAGGTGAAGTCCTACGCGGCGACGATGGCGGAGTGCGCCGTGGCCCTCGCCGACCGCTGGACCGACGGGCAGCAGGTCGACATCAAGAAGGAGATGGCCGCCCTCACCCAACTCATCGCCGTCCGCACCATCTTCGGCGTCGACACCGCCGCCGACGCCGAATCCATCGGCCGCGCGATGGACATCGCGCAGAAGGAGATCGGTGCCGAGTTCAGCGGCATCGGCGCCCTGCTGCCCGACTGGGTCCCCACCCCCGGACGTGCCCGGATCAAGCGGGCCACCGCCGTCATCGACGCCGAGGTCTCCCGGGTCGTCTCCCGCCACCGGGACGGCGACACCGACCGCCCGGACCTCCTCAGCCGGCTCCTCGCCGCCCGCGACGAGACCGGGGCCAGCCTCTCCGACCAGGAGATCCGCGACGAGACGGTCACCCTCTACATCGGCGGCCACGAGACGACGAGCTCCACCCTCGTCTGGGCCTGGTACCTGCTCTCCCACAACCCCCGGGTCCGCGAGGCGCTCACCGAGGAACTCGACCGGGTCCTCGCCGATCACGAGCCGGGGTACGACGACTACGCCTCCCTCACCTACACGCAGGCCGTCATCAAGGAGACCCTCCGCCTCTACCCCACCATCTGGCTCCTCACCGGCATCGCCAAGGAGGGCGCCACCCTCGGCGGCACGCCCGTCCCCGCCGGTACGCGCGTCTGGTCCAGCCAGTGGGCCACCCACCGGGACCCCCGCTGGTACGGCGATCCGGAGACCTTCCGCCCCGAGCGCTGGCTCACGGGAGAGGACGGCGAACCGGCCGAGCAGATATCGGAGTACGCCTGGTACCCCTTCGGCGGCGGGCCCCGCGTCTGCCTGGGCACCCGCTTCGCCCTCGTCGAGGCGGTCCTCGTCCTCGCGGTCCTCGCCCGCCGCTACCACCTGGACCTCACGACCGAGGGGATACGCCCGGTCCCGAGCCTGACCCTCCAGCCGGACCGCGACGTCCTGGCCACGGTCCGCGCCCGGAACTGAGAGGCGGTGGGGTGGGCGGCTATTGTCGCGGAATGGCTCAAGATCCCGAGAAGTTCGACTCCGCGATGGCCACCTGGCAGGAATGGCAGGAGGCCCCCTGGGGCCGCCTCCGCTACACGCTCGCCGAGGCGAACCTCATGCGACACCTCGACGACGGGCCCGGGGGCGGGCCGCTGCGGATCCTCGACCTCGCGGGCGGCGACGGCGGCGACGCGATACGGCTCGCCGCGCGGGGCCACCACGTCACCGTCGTCGACCTCGCACCGGCCATGCTGGCCGCCGCCGAGGCGCGCGCGGTGGAGAGGGGGCTTGCGGACCGGGTGACCTGTGTCCTGTCGGACGTACACGCACTGCCGGCGGAGATCGCCGACGGCGGCTTCGACGTGGTGCTGTGCCACAACCTCCTGCAGTACGTGGACGACGTGCCCGGCACCCTCGCGACGGCGCTCGCCCCGCTGAAGGAGGGAGGGCTGTTCTCCGTGATGGCGATCAACCGGCACTCGGCGCCCCTGAACGTCGCCGTCCGGCAGCTGGACCCCGCCGCGGCCCTGGCCGCCCTCGACGGCGACCGGCTGCGGAACGAGATGTTCGACTCCGAGCTGACCCTCCACACGGCGGAGGAGATCATCCCGGTCCTCGGCGATCTCGGCTGCGGGGACGTGCGGCACTACGGCATCCGCAGCTTCTGCGACTACCTGACGGACGACGCGCGCAAGTACGACCCCCCGTACTACGCGGACCTGGAACGCCTGGAACTCGCCACGACGGCGCGGGCGCCCTACATGCACACGGCACGTCTCTTCCAGCTCACGGCCCGCAAGACGCCCGCGTCCTGACGGGACGTCTCGTGACGGCCCCGGAAGGTGCCTGCCTCCCGACGGCACGTTTCGTGACGGCCCGTCCACGGCGACCCGCCTCCTGACGGGACGCCGGCTCCGGGTCCGTCAGTGCCCGGAGGCCAGGTCGTTGTGGGCATGCGTTCCGCCGGGGCGGAACGGGTGGGCACAACGGACGGCGCCCTTGCCGGCGCCAGAGGCTTCCGCGCCCTGACCCGCAATCGGATGTGCGCCGCCCCGATGGGTGCGGGTCCAGGCTCGGAAGGCGGAGGCGCCGCTGGGCGCGCCGTCCCGTGTGCCCACCCGTCCCGCCCTGCGGGACGATTGCCCACACGGGCGTGGGCCGGGGCACCGCGCGGCGCGGGCGCGGGACCCGCGCTGGTGGCGGGCGGCGGTCATCGTTTCCGTGCGGCCTTGCGTCGCGAAGTGGACGGCTGAGGTCGAGGCTCGCATCAGGGAGCCGTTTCCGGCGGCGCGTCCGTTGACCTGGAAGTGCACCGCTGCCGCGACGTCCCAGGCGTCGCCGCCCAGGAGGACCTGTTCGGTCTGGAGGCCGATGTCCTTGGGGTCGGCGGCCGCCCAGCGGCGGAAGCGGGCGAAGACGTCGGGCAGGTCGAGGCCGCCCCGTTCGAGGAGCGATTCCCCGAGCAGGACGGCCATCTGGGTGTCGTCCGTCGCCTCGCCCGGGTCCCAGCCGCCGCCCCCGCACAACTCCCCGACGCCGTCAGGGAACCGCTCCCGGAACACGCCGGGCAACCCGAACTCGAAGGGGGCGCCCAGCGCGTCGCCCACGGCGGAACCCAGTACGGCGCCCACGGCCCGGTCGGTGTCTGGCATTCCGTCAGGGTAGAGCGGCCGGCGCGGTCATGCCCGTGCGGTGACCGGCTGTTGCTGCCTCCGGTTCGTCCGGATCGCGCGGACCAGGAGGAACAGCGGCAGGCCGATGGGGGAGAGGAGGATCGTCAGGAGGAGGAGCGGGGCCATCAGGAAGGGGGAGATCGAGAGGCGGCGCGACTCGCGGTACATCCACTGGCCGAGGAGGAGGTCCCAGGCGATGACCTGGGCCCAGAGGGCACCGGCGCCGTTCGCGAGGGCCGTGAGGTCGCGGAAGGTGTCGATGTCCGGGCTGCTGACCGCCGCCCACAGTTCGGGCAGGACCGGGGCGGCGAGGACGGCCCAGACGGCCAGGATCGGCAGGACGGTCAGGGGTGAGGCGGCCAGTCGCTCGGTCACCCGCCGGCCCGGCGCGAAGATCATGAGCAGCCAGACCGGCGCCGCGAGGAAGAACGTCAGCTCGAAGAGGAAGCCGGTCATGCCGTGGCCTCCTTCGTGCGGGCCGCCGTGGTGGTGCGGAGGGACAGTGCCGCGGCCACTCCGCCCGCCAGCACGATCGCTCCCGCGGCGGCCAGCGTCGCGCCGTCCGGGGCGAAGAGCGCCTGCCCGCGCAGCGCCTGCCAGGTCAGCAGGACGAAGGTCGCCGCGTACGCCGCCGAGGCCGTGAGCGTGAGCCGCAGCCGAACCCCCTCGTCCGCCAGGCGTGCGAGGGCCGGGAAGCGGGCGGAGCGCGCGGCGAGCGCGGCCAGGACGAGCAGCAGCAGAGGGAGCAGCTGGAGCGCGTGCATGCCGAAGAAGTGCGGGATGCGCAGGTCGCCGCCGGTCGTGGCCCAGCCGGTGACGGGCATCGACGGGCCGCCGTCCGGGACGCCGACGCTGTGGGCGCCGGTGATCGGCACCCCGTCGACGGCGAGCTGCTCCGGTGTCGGACGGACCATCAGGAAGCCGACGGCGGCGCCCGCCAGGGCCAGCAGGGAGGACAGCCGGACGGCCCAGGCCATGGCCCGGTCGAGGATCCGGGCGCGGAGCAGGAGCACCGCGATGAGGAGGGCGCTCAGCCACAGCACGGCGACGGTGGCGCCCATGATCTGGAAGACGGCGGCGTCGAAGGGGGTCTGCTGGTTGAAGTGGCTCCGGGTGCCCCGGATCACCTGGAGGGTGATCAGCACCATCTCGACGAGGCTGGCGACCGTGAGCACCGTCCCGGCCCACCAGCCGGCCCGTCGGCCGCGGGGGAGCAGCGAGAGCATCCAGGCCAGCGACAGCCCGTACGCGACGAACGAGACCGAGAACTTGAACGGCTTGGTCCAGATCGGGACGCCCATGAGCACGCGGTCGTCGACGAAGATGCCGACGGCGGAGACGAGGGCCAGGACGACCATCGCGCCGGAGAACCAGACCAGCGGGCGGTGCAGCCGGGGCGGCGCGGCGGGCGGCCGGATCTGCGGGGCCGACAGAGTGGACGAAGACATACGAATCCCCCCGTGGGAAGTATGGATAGTGGCACTTGCCGCTATCTGATAGCGCCACTATCTATGATGGAGGTGTCGGTCGGCAAGGTCGGAGAAAGACCGGGAAGGTGAACGAGCGGTGCGCATCGGAGAGTTGAGTCGCAGGACCGGGGTGTCGGTGCCGACGATCAAGTTCTACGTACGGGAGGGGCTGCTGCCCGCCGGAGAGCTGACGAGCCCGAACCAGGCCTCGTACGGGGAGGCGCATGTGCGGCGGCTCCGGCTGATCCGGGCGCTCATCGACGTGGGCGGGCTGTCGGTGGCGGGGATCCGCGGCGTGGTGACGGCGGTCGACGACGCGGAGCGGCCGGTGCACGACGTCCTGGGCGCGGCGACCAAGCCCCTGGTGCCGCCGCGCTACGAGCGCGAGGCCGTGGAGGGCATCGAGGAGGCGCGGAAGACGGTCGCCGGGCTGATCGCGGCGCGAGGCTGGCACGCCGACCCTTCCGGCCCGGCGTCGGAGGCCCTCGCGACGGCCCTCGTGGCGCTCGACGAACTCGGGCACGCCCGGTTCGTCGACGTCCTGGACACGTACGCGGACGCGGCGGAGCAGGTGGCGCGGACCGATCTGGACTACGTGGCGCGTTACGTGGCGCGGGAGGAGCTCGTGGAGAGCGCGGTCGTCGGCACGGTCCTCGGTGACGTGATCTTCTCCGCGCTGCGCCGCCTGGCCCACATGGACGCCTCGGAGGCCACCTTCGGCCAGGCACGGGACGCGGCGGCACGGGACGGGGGCGCGCCGGACGGGGCAGCGTAGGGCGGCATCACGCCGGACGGGGCGTCGGACGGAGGAGCGCCGGACGGGGGCGTCGGACGGAGGAGCGAAGGGTGGGGGAGTGTAGGACTGGGCGGCGTAGGGCGGGGCGCGCCGGACCGGGCGCCCGAGTCGCGAAGGGGCCCGGGGCTCCTGTCGCCCCGGGCCCCTCGGCTCAGTTCTCCTGCTCGCGCTCCACCTGGTCGTTCCACTCGCGCTTCATCGCGCGCCAGCCCTCGTCCGACTTGCCCAGGCGCCAGTAGCCCGAGATCGACAGGCGCTCGCGCGCCACGCCCCGGTCCAGCCGCAGGTGCCGGCGCAGCTCCTTCACGAAGCCCGCCTCGCCGTGGACGAAGGCGTGCACGTCACCCGCGGGGAAGTCGAGGGCGGTGACCGCCTCGACCAGCGCCTCGCCCGTGGGACGGTCGCCCCGGTGCAGCCAGGTGACCTCGATGCCCGTCGCCGTCGCCAGCTTCTGCTCCTCGGCCGCGTCCGAGACCTCGATGAGCGCGTGCGCCTTCGCCCCCTCGGGCAGTTGCTCAAGCGCCGCCGCGATCGCGGGGAGGGCGCTCTCGTCGCCCGCGAGCAGGTGCCAGTCCGCCGCCGGGTCCGGCGCGTAGCCGCCGCCGGGTCCGAGGAAGCGAACCGTTTCGCCGGCCTGGGCGCGCGCCGCCCAGGGCCCCGCCAGGCCCTCGTCGCCGTGGACCACGAAGTCGATGGTCAGCTCGCGGTGGACCGGGTCCCAGGTCCGCACGGTGTACGTCCGCGTCGTCGGCCACTGCTCCCGGGGGAACTCCGCCCGGATCCGCTCCATGTCGAAGGGCTCCGGGTAGGAGACGCCCTCCGGGGCGAAGAGGAGCTTCACGTAGTGGTCGGTGAACGTGTCCGCCGCGAAGCCGTCCAGCCCGGGACCGCCCAGCACGACGCGCACCATGTGCGGAGTGATCCGCTCGGTGTGCACCACACGCGCTTCGGTGGCCTTCGGTGCCTTGCGGGCCGGCTGCTCTGCCACGGGCTCTCCTGACTCTGCGTACTTAGGTATGCCTAAGCTAGCATCCCGCGCCGAGAAAGGCCCGAGGGTCTACGGATCGCCCGGGATTCGACGCGCTCCGTCAGCGCTCCAGGACCGGCAGCAGGCGCGCCACCGCGCCCCCCAGGTTCCACCGCTTCACCAGCGCCTCCAGGGCCGCGGGGTCGCGAGGAGCGGCCGGCAGGGCCGCGTCGAACTCCGGCAGGGGTACGTCGGCGGCGACCCGCACCACCGTCGGCGCCACGTCCAGGTACGCCGCCGCCTCCACGATCCCGCGCCGCTTCGCCGCCGTCAGCTTCGACGTCCGGTCCTCCGCCGCGGCCCGGACGCCCGCCAGGTCCCCGTACTCCGTGATCAGCTGCGCCGCCGTCTTCTCGCCGATGCCCTTCACCCCGGGCAGGCCGTCGCTCGCGTCGCCGCGCAGCGCCGCGAAGTCCGCGTACTGCTCGGGCAGCACCCCGTACTTCGTGCGGATCAGCTCCGCGTCCACCAGGTCGCAGTCGCCGACGCCCTTGCGCGGGTACAGCACGCGGACGCCCCGCGCGTCGTCGACCAGCTGGAACAGGTCGCGGTCGCCGGTGACGATGTCCACCGGCCCGGCGGCGCGGCCGGCCAGCGTCCCGATCACGTCGTCCGCCTCGTACCCCGCCGCCCCGACCCGCGCGATGCCCAGCGCCGCGAGGACCTCCTCGATCACCGGCACCTGCGGGGACAGCGTGTCCGGGATCTCCTCCACGTCCGGGCCCGTCGCCGTCTCCACGGCCACCCGGTGCGCCTTGTACGAGGGGATCAGGTCCACCCGCCACTGCGGCCGCCAGTCCTCGTCCCAGCAGGCCACCAGCTCGTCGGGGCGGTGGTCCTGGACGAGCCGGGTGATGAAGTCGAGCAGCCCGCGCACGGCGTTCACCGGGGTGCCGTCGGGCGCCCGGACGGAGTCCGGCACGCCGAAGTACGCGCGGAAGTAGAGGCTGGCGGTGTCGAGGAGCATCAGGCGTCGCGTCACACCCCGATCATGCCGCACGCCACCGACAGGACCCCCGCTGCGCGCGCCGAACCCCCGGCGGCACCCCTCGCGTGACCCCCGTCACCTTTGCGTTTGCACCCTGTGAAGCCGGGAAGGCGCGAGCCCGGAGCGGAACCCGGTACGGGATTCAACGAAAAGGATCCCCGTACGCGACGGGCCCGCGGGCCGATCCCGCCCGCTCCACGGCCGGCCACGCGGGGGTGGTGGGGCCGTTCTTCATTTCTACCCGTGAGGTGTATGTGTCCAGGCTCCAGGCCGACCATCTGTACAAGGTGTTCGGCAGACGACCCGACGAAGCCGTCCGCAGGCTCGCCGACGGCGCCGACCGCGACGAGCTGCGCGCCGAGGGGACGACCGCCGCGGTCGTCGACGCCGGCTTCACCGTCGAACCGGGCCAGATCTTCGTCGTGATGGGTCTGTCCGGCTCCGGGAAGTCCACCCTCCTCCGCATGCTCAACGGCCTGCTCGAACCCACCGCGGGCCGGGTCCTCTACGACGGCAACGACCTCACCGCGCTCTCCCCCCGCGAGCTGCGCGAGGTCCGCTCCAAGAAGATCAGCATGGTCTTCCAGCACTTCGCGCTGTTCCCGCACCGAAACGTTCTGGAGAACGCCGCCTACGGTCTCGAGGTCCAGGGCGTGCCCCGCGCCGAGCGCGAGACCCGCGCCGCCGAGGCCCTCGAACTGTGCGGCCTCGCCGGCTGGGAGAAGTCCTGGCCCGACGAGCTCTCCGGCGGCATGCAGCAGCGCGTCGGCCTCGCCCGCGCCCTCGCCACCGACGCCGACCTGCTCCTGATGGACGAGTCCTTCAGCGCGCTCGACCCGCTGATCCGCCGCGACATGCAGGACCAGCTCCTGGTGCTCCAGCAGCGGCTGAAGAAGACCATCGTCTTCATCACCCACGACCTCAACGAGGCCATGCGCCTCGGCGACCGGATCGCCGTCATGCGCGACGGCAGGATCGTCCAGCTCGGCACCGCCGAGGACATCCTCGTCCGCCCCGCCGACGACTACGTCGCCTCCTTCATCCAGGACGTCGACCGCTCCCGGGTGCTCACCGCCGCCGCCGTCATGACGGACGCCGCGCCGGCCGACTGCCCCGAGGACTGCGCCTGCCGCGCCGTCGGACCCGACACGCTCGTCGCCGACCTGTGCGCCGTGGCCGCCCTGGCCCCGCACCCGGTGACCGTCGAGGACACCGACGGCTCCGTCCTCGGAGTCGTACCGACCGAACGTCTCCTCGCCGTCATGGGCGGTGTCGCCGCGCCGCATGCCCCGATCACCGAGGCCCAGGAGGTGACCGCCGGTGCCTAGGCTTCCCCTCGGCCAGTGGGTCGACAGCTCCGTCGACTGGCTCCAGGCCCAGTTCTCCTGGCTGTTCGACGCCGTCAGCACCGGTGTCACCGGCCTGTACGACGGCATCGACGCCGTCCTGTCCGCGCCCCAGCCGCTGCTCTTCGCCGGCATCCTCGCCGTCGTCGCCTGGTGGCTGCGCGGCTTCGCCGCCGGCGTCCTCGCCTTCGCGGGCTTCGCGCTCGTCGACTCGGTCCAGCTGTGGGACGAGGCCATGGCGACGCTGTCGCTCGTCCTCGTCGCCACGCTCGTCACCCTGGTGATCGCCGTCCCGCTCGGCATCTGGGCGGCCCGCTCGAAGACCGTCAGCGCCGTCCTGCGGCCCGTCCTCGACTTCATGCAGACCATGCCGGCGATGGTCTACCTCATCCCCGGCATCATCTTCTTCGGCGTCGGCGTCGTCCCCGGCATCATCGCCACCATCGTCTTCGCGCTGCCGCCGGGCGTGCGCATGACCGAGCTCGGCATCCGCCAGGTCGACGGCGAACTCGTCGAGGCCGCCGAGGCGTTCGGCACCACCCCGCGCAACACGCTGCTGCGCGTGCAGCTGCCGCTCGCCCTGCCGACCATCATGGCCGGTGTCAACCAGGTCATCATGCTCGGCCTCTCCATGGTCGTCATCGCCGGCATGGTCGGCGGCGGCGGGCTCGGCGGCGCCGTCTACCGCGCCATCGGCAACGTCGACATCGGCCTCGGCTTCGAGGCCGGCGTCTCCATCGTCGTCCTCGCCATGTACCTGGACCGGATGACCGGCGCCCTCGGCCGCCAGGTCTCCCCGCTGGGCCGCCGCGCCGCCGCCAAGGCCCGCGCCGCGCTCGGCGCCAAGCGGGCCGGGGCGAAGCTCTGGGCCCACCGCCCGCAGCCCGTCACCGCCCTCGTCGGCGTCGTCGTCCTCGCCCTCGCGGCCGGCGGCATGGGCTTCCTCGGCGGCAACGGCGGCGCGAGCTCCACCAGCGCCTCCGGGCCCAACGGCGGCCACGGCAAGAAGGTCAGCATCGGCTACATCCCCTGGGACGAGGGCATCGCCTCCACGTACCTGTGGAAGGAGCTCCTGGAGCGCCGCGGCTACGAGGTCGAGACCAAGCAGCTGGAGGCCGGCGCCCTCTACACCGGCCTGGCCGGCGGGCAGCTCGACTTCCAGACCGACGCCTGGCTCCCCGTCACGCACCAGCAGTACTGGGACAAGTACAAGAACAAGCTGGAGGACCTCGGCTCCTGGTACGGCCCCACCTCCCTGGAGCTCTCCGTCCCCTCGTACGTGAAGGGCGTCGACTCCCTCGCCGACCTCAAGGGGAAGGCCGGACAGTTCAAGGGCCGGATCGTCGGCATCGAGCCCAGCGCCGGAATGATGGGCATCCTCAAGGACAAGGTCCTCAAGGACTACGGCCTGGAGGGCGAGTACCAGGTCGTCGACGGCTCCACGCCCGGCATGCTCGCCGAGCTGAAGCGCGCGTACGAGCGCAAGGAACCCGTCGTCGTCACCCTCTGGTCCCCGCACTGGGCCTACTCCGCCCATGACCTGAAGAAGCTCGACGACCCCAAGGGCTCCTGGGGCAAGGGCGACGGCGTCCACACCCTCGCCCGCAAGGGCTTCGCCGCCGAGAACCCCGAGGTCGGCGCCTGGCTGAAGAACTTCTCGCTGACCGAGAAGCAGCTCACGGACCTCGAAGCCGTCATCCAGGAGACCGGCAAGGGCAAGGAGCAGGAGGCCGTCCGCACCTGGCTGGACCGGAACCCGGGCCTCGCGGAGAAGCTCGCCCCGCAGTAGGTCCTTCGCTCACTGGCCGAAAAGGGGTGGTCGCCGATCGTGTTCGGCGACCACCCCTTTTCGTCACGACGCGAAACCCCGCCCCAAAGCTGCGTAAGGTTCAGGTAACCGACCGGTACGAGCAGAGGGAGGGAGCCGACATGGACGAGAAGGAAGCACCCCGCGTGGGCGCGGCCGTCAAGAGGCGCCGCAGAGCGCTCCAGCTGACCCTGGCCGTCGTCGCCTCCCGCAGCGGCCTCTCCGTGCCCTTCCTCAGCCAGGTCGAGAACGAGCGCGCCCGCCCCAGCCGCCGCTCCCTCGAACTCGTCGCCGAGGCCCTGGAGACCACGGCCGGCGAACTCCTCGCCGCCGCCGAGGCCTCCCGCACCGTCGACGTCGTACGGGCCGGGGACCGCACCCCGGGGATGCCGGCGGGCGTACGGTCGCTGGTCCGCGGCCGTCACCAGCTGCACGCCCTGGAGTTCACCGGCGAGCAGGACGCGGGACGCGAGTTCCAGCACCGGAACGACGAGCTGCTCTACGTGGCCGACGGCGCCGCCGAGGTCGAGGCCGAGGGCCGCGCCCACCGGCTCGGCCGCGGCGACACGCTCTATCTCTCCGGCGGCGTACGGCACCGCTGGCGCGCCACCGAGCCCGGCACCCGGCTCCTGGTCGTCGCCGTCGCCGAGCACGTCGAGGCCGAGGAGGAGTAGGCGGGGTGCGTGTCGTCTCGCTCGTGCCGTCCCTGACGGAGGCGGTCGCTGTGACCGCGCCCGGCCTGGTCGTCGGCGCGACGGACTGGTGCACCCACCCCGTCGTTCTCGACGTCGCCCGTATCGGCGGCACCAAGAACCCCGACACCGCCGCGATCGCCGCGCTCCGGCCCGACCTCGTCCTCGCCAACGAGGAGGAGAACCGCGCCCCCGACCTCGCCGCCCTCAGGGCCGCAGGCCTCGACGTCCTCGTCACCGAGATCCGCACCCTCGACCAGGGGTTTCGGGAGCTGGAGCGGGTCCTCGCCGCCTGCGGCGCGCCCCGCCGACCCCAATGGCTCGTGGCGGCCGAGGCCGCCTGGGAGGCCGTTTCCCCGCTGGAGCCGTGCACCGCCGTCGTACCGATCTGGCGGCGGCCCTGGATGGTCCTCGGCTCCGACACCTTCGCCGGCGACCTGCTCGCCCGCCTCGGCGTCCGGAACCTCTACGCGGACCATCCCGACCGCTATCCGAGGATCCCCCTGGACGCACTCCGCGCCGCCGCGCCCGAGCTCGTCGTCCTGCCCGACGAGCCCTACCGCTTCACACGGGACGACGGCCCCGAGGCCTTCCCCGGGACCGCCGCCGCCCTCGTCGACGGACGCATGCTCACCTGGTACGGGCCGTCACTGGCCGAGGCCCCGCGGGTACTGGCCCGGGCCCTGCGAGCAGCGCACCGCTGACCAGCCCGCGCACGGTGTGGAAGCCCGCCACCAGCCAGGCCGCCACGAGGAACACGTACAGGCCGATCGCGAGCCACCGGAACGCGTCCAGACCGGTGTGCTGCGCCAGTCCCTCCGCGCCGGTCACACAGGTGCCGACCGGGAAGGTGAAGGCCCAGAAGGTCATCGCGAAGCCCATGCCCCGCCGCCGCGCCCGCAGCACCATCGCCCCGGCGAGCGCCAGCCACAGCAGCGCGAAGCCCATCACGGGGACGCCGTAGAGGACGGCGAAGGCGGCGAAACCGTGGGCGTACGGGGCGGGCAGCACGCCCGTGGCCGTGTCGGCGAACTTGTTCGCGGCGGTCGTCGACTGGCCCAGCGGGCCGAGGACCAGGAACAGGGTGGGGGTCAGCGCGAGGGGCAGCGGGCCGCCGGTGACGAGTCGTCCGAAGACCAGCGGCAGCATGACCAGGGTGGCGAGCAGGCTGACGCCGAACAGCGCGTAGCAGCCGATGAGGAGCGTCTGCTGAGCCTGCCCGGCGGGCAGGTGGGGCACGAGGAGGGGGCCGAGCGCGGCGGACACCATGGGGGCGACGACCGGCAGCAGCCACACCGGTGACGCGCTCTCGATCCGGTGGTGCACGACCATCAGGTACGGGACGGCCACCGCGGCCACCAGGCCGATCGCCGTGCCCGCGGTGAACAGGACCGTGTCGACGGCGACGGCCGCCGGGAGCCCGATCCAGTCCCGGCCCACGATCACCGCCCCGCCGCCGACCGCGAGCAGCGCCATCGACAGACAGCCGTAGAACGGCGCCATCGCCGGGTCCATGAGATGCGCCCGGGCCTGGTCCCGGTGCCGGGCCCAGTGCGCGGCCCGGGCGGCGACCAGGGCGAGCAGCATCCCGAGCGACAGGACCCAGACGGCCGCGCAGGCCGTACGGAGCCCGGGGACGTCCAGGGGGAGGGCGGCGCCCGCGTTGGCGACGATGGCCGTGCCCATCACGGAGGCGTACCAGTTCGGTCCGAGGTGACGGACGGAACGGGCCGCCGGGGCGCCGGGGGTGGTGGCGCGAAGGGCGGGAAGAGAAGGTGCGAGGCTTGCCATGCCCCGATCGTTTCGCGCCGGAATGGCCCCCACCAGGGACGTTGCGGCTATGAGGCCATAAGCTGACTTTATGAGCAGTTCCTTCGCGGGCAGCGAGCAGGGCGAGACGCCGAACCCCCTCCACCACCGGGTCCCCGACCTCGGGGCCCTGGAGCTGCTCCTCGCCGTCGCCCGGCACGGCAGCCTCGGCGCGGCCGCCCGCGAGCTCGGCATCACCCAGCCCGCCGCCAGCAGCCGGATGCGCTCGATGGAACGCCAGCTCGGCGTCGCCCTGCTCGACCGCTCGCCGCGCGGCTCCCGGCTCACCGACGCCGGCGCCCTCGTCACCGACTGGGCACGGCGGATCGTGGAGGCCGCAGAGGCCTTCGACGCGGGCGCGCAGGCGCTGCGGGGGCGGCGGGACTCGCGGCTGCGGGTCGCCGCGTCCATGACGATCGCCGAGTACCTGCTGCCGGGCTGGCTGATCGCGCTGCGCGCCGAGCGGCCCGACACGGCCGTGTCGCTCCAGGCCGGGAACTCGGCGGCCGTCGCGGAACGGCTCCTCGCCGGTGAGGCCGACGTCGGCTTCGTCGAGGGGCTCGCCGTGCCGGACGGCCTCGACGGGGTCGTCGTCGCGCACGACCGGCTCGCGCTCGTCGCCGCGCCCTCGCATCCGTGGGCCCGGCGCCGGGTCCCGCTCGACCCGGTCGAGCTGGCCGCGACCCCGCTCGTCCTGCGGGAACGCGGCTCGGGCACCCGGCAGGTCCTGGACGCGGCGCTCTCCGCGCACGGCGGGCTCGCGCAGCCGCTCCTCGAACTCGCCTCCACGACGGCGGTGAAGGCGGCGGCGGTGAGCGGGGCCGGGCCGGCGGTCCTCAGCGAGCTCGCGATCACGGAGGAGCTGGCGTCGCGGCGGCTGGTGGCGATCCCGGTGGAGGGGGTGCTGCTCCGCCGGGACCTCCGCGCGGTCTGGCCGACGGGGCACCGCCCGACGGGCCCGGCACGAGACTTGCTGTCGCTCACGCGGGCGTGACGCGCCGCGGGCCGCGGGCTGGTGCGGACGGCGCCCCGTGTGAGCCCGCGCCTCGGCTGAGCGGCGCCCCGGCCCACCGCCCCTGTGGGCCCGCGCCCGGCCTGGGCGGTGCCCACGCGCCGTGTGGGCCCGCGCCCGTGTGAACGTCGCCGACCGCCGTGTGGGCAATCGTCCCGCAGGGCGGGACGGGTGGGCACACGGGACGGCGCCCTCTCGCGGCGCCTCCGCGTTCCGCGCCTGGACCCGCACCCCGATGCGCGGCGCACGACGGGTGCGGGTCAGGGCGCGGGAGCCTCTGGCGCCGGCAGGGGCGCCGTTCCGTTGTGCCCACCCGTTCCGCCCCGGCGGAACGCATGCCCACAACGGGGGGTGGGCACCGCCCCTTGCGGAACGCATGCCCACAACGGGGCGTGGGCACCGCCCCGGCGGAACGCATGCCCACAACGGGGCGGAAGCGCGCGGGGCGTCAGATCTCTGTCGCGCGGAACGTGACCCGGCCCGACACCGTCGTCAAGTGGACCGGGACCTCCGGGAGCTCCGTCGACGGCGTCGTCAGGGGATCCGCCGCCAGAACCGTCAGGTCGCCGCGGTAGCCGACCGCAAGCCGCCCGGCCACGCGCTCCTCGCCCGCCGCATACGCCGCCGCCGTCGTCATCCCCCGCAGCGCCTCCAACGGCGTGAGCGCCTGCTCCGGCCCGTGCGGCGCCTGCCCCAGGTCCCGGCTCGGCCGCCGGTGCCGGGCCCCGGCCATCACGCCGAGCGGCGGGAACGGCGCGATCGGCCAGTCCGAGCCGAGCACCACCGTGGCACCCGAATCCGACAGGTCCCGGCAGCGCCACGCGCGCGAGGCGCGCTCCTCGCCGAGGCGCCGCGACCAGTTGTCCGTGTGGTCGGCGCGCGTGAAGTCGCAGCAGTGCGTGGGCTGCATGGACGCCAGGACGCCCAGCTCCGCGAACCGCCGCAGCGTGTCGTCCGGCACCGTCTCGATGTGCTCCACCCGGTGCCGCACCCCGGCGCCCCCGCCGGTCCGCGCCTTCTCGACGGCGTCGAGCACGTGCCGTACCGCCGCGTCACCGATCGCGTGCGTCGCCGTCGCCACCCCCGCCCGGTGCAGCTCCCCGATGATCCGGGTGTACGCCTCCGGGTCCGGCCAGAACGCGTGCGTCGACTCGCCGTGGCAGTCCGGCCGCTCCAGCCACGCCGTCCCGTTGTCGATCGTCCCGTCCATGAACAGCTTCACGCCCGCGACCCGCCACAGCTCGCCGCCCGTGCCCTGGAGCGCGATCAGCTCCCGTACCCCGGCCTCGTCCGTCCCCGGCTGGCACCACGGCGCGACCCGGAGCCGCAACGGCAGCTCACCGGCCTCGTCGAGCTCCCCGTACAGGGCGAGGCTGTCCCCGTTGGCGTCCATGGCGTGACCGCCCGTGAGGCCCGCCGCCGCCATCGACCGCAGCGCCGTCGCGAGCCGCTCCCGGCTCTCCTCGCGCGTCGGCCGCGGCGCGACCCGCTCGACCAGCTCACAGGCCGCGTCCTCCTGGAGCAGACCGGTCGGCCGACCGTCGGCATCGCAGACGACCTCCGCCGACGCCTGGTCGAAGGTGCGGGGGCCGTCGACCCCGGCGAGTTCGAGGGCCCGGCGGCTGGCCAGGGCCGAGTGCGCGTCGAAGAGCAGCAGGAAGGCCGGCACCCCGTCGAGCACGGCGTCGAACGGCGCCTTCCCGACGGGGCGGTCGCCGAAGACGTTCGGGTCGAGCCCCCAGCCGAACAGCCACTCACCGCGGTCCAGGCTCCGCACCTCGCGGGCCAGCGCCTCCCGTACGTCGTCGACGTCGGAGCAGTACGACAGGTCGAGGCCGTGGGTGAGTTCGGCGCCGGACACCGGGTGCAGGTGGCCGTCGACGAGGCCCGGGGTGACCACGGCCCCCTTGAGGTCCACGACGGTGGTCGCCGGACCGGCCAGCGCCCGGATCTCGCGGTCGTCGCCCAGGGCGGAGATCCGGCCGTCCTCGGAGACGGCGAGCGCGCTCTCCGGCAGGAACGCCCCCGTGCCGGGGTCGAGCAGTCGGGCGGAGAGCAGGGCGAGTCGGGTGCGCACGATGACTCCAGGATGAGTGCGGGAGAGAGAGGGGGGTGGGGGTGGGCTGAGGTGGGGTGGCCTACGCCGGATCGGTCGGATCGGTCGGACCAGTCGGACCGGTCGCACCGGCCAGACCCGCCGCCCCGCCCGCCCTCGCCCCTTCCCCCGGCAGCGTCACCTCCGTCAGCGCCCCCCGCGCCAGCCCCAGTTCCCGTTCCGCTGTCGTCACCGCCATCCGCGTCACCGCCTCCGGGCGGTTGCTCCGGTCCGTGTTGGCGTGGGCGCCGAGGCCGTCGAGGACCACCAGGATCTGGATGGCCGTCGCGCGCGGGTCGTCCGTCCGGAACTCGCCCCGTTCGACGCCCTCGCGGATGAGTCCTTCGAGGCGGTCGTCGGAGGCGAGCTCCTGCTCGGCGACCCGGTCGCGGAGCACCGGTCGGTAGCGGCTGAGGTGGCGGGCGTTGATCCACAGGCGGCTGATGTCGTCGTACGCCTCTCCGGCCGAGAGGGCGAAGTAGCGCGCGAGGTACTGCGTCGGGGTCCCGTCGGGGCGGTCCGCGGGCAGCAGGGCGTCGAGCTCACCGGTGGACGCGACGCTGAACGCCTCGGCCACCAGATCCTCCGCCGACGGGAAGTAGTGGCTGATCAGACCGGGTCTTACGGCGAGCTCATCGGCGATGCGGCGGAGCGTGACGCACTCCAGGCCCTCGGTCAGGGCGACCCGGGCCGCGGTCTCCACGATCTCCGCCCTACGGGCTTCGGGAGTTTTCCGGATTCTCTTGCGCTGGACGCTTGACGGCATACCGGCGATGCTATTGAGTGTGCGACCAATAAGCAAACAGGTGGGCACGACAGCACCGGAGGGCCGCATGGCTTCCACGATCCCCGACCCCGGCGCGGCCCGCGCCGAGGTCACCCCGCCGGCCACCGACAGGCCGGGCCGCATCGAAGCCCACGGCATCGATCACATCCCCGACACCGAGCGCCACGGGCATCCCCGCGAGCTCTTCTCCGTCTGGGCCGCCGCCAACGTCAACTACCTCAGCCTCGTCATCGGCGGCGCGCTCGTCCTGATGGGCCTGAGCCTGTGGCAGGCCGTGGCCGTGACCGTCGTGGGCAATCTCTTCTGGATGCTGACCGGGCTCCTCGCCACCTCGGGACCGGCCGCGGGCGCGCCCAGCGAGGTGATCACCCGCGCGCTGTACGGCGTCATCGGCAACCGTGTGAACAACGCGATCGGCGGCTGGCTGGTCTCCGTCTGCTACTTCGCGCTCAACCTCGCCGCCGCCGCGACCGCCGCGTTCGCACTCGTCGAGAAGGCCGGCATCACCGCGAACACCCCGGTCAAGGTGGCCGTCATCGTGGTGATCGCCGCCCTCACGCTGGCCATCAGCGTCTACGGCCACGCCCTGATCATCAAGCTGTACCTGCCGATCACCCTGGCCCTGGCCGGCGCGTTCACCGTCGTCGCGCTCGCGGTCTTCCGGCACGCCGACTTCTCGTACACCCCGGCCGAGCCGCTGACCGGTGTCGACCTCTGGGCGGTGCTCATCGCGGGCACCACGATGGTCGCCTCGGGCCCGCTCTCGTACACGACGAGCGCCGACTTCTCCCGCTACCTGCCCCGTACGGCCTCGCCGAAGGCGATCGCCGGCTGGACCGCGCTCGGCGCCTTCGTCCCCAGCGTCATCGTCGGCTCGCTCGGCGCCTTCGCCGCGACCGCCGTCGACATGACCGACCCTCAGAACGCGCTCCAGGAGATCCTGCCGGGCTGGTTCGTGCCCGTCTTCCTGCTCGCCCTCGTCCTCGGCACGATCTCCATCAACGCCCTGACCGCGTACAGCGCGGGCCTCGCCCTCCAGGCCGTCGGACTGCGCATCCGACGCACCGTCAGCGTCCTGTTCGACGGCACCGTCGCCGTCGCCGCCACCCTCTACGGCCTGCTGGTCTCCAACTTCCTGGACACCGTCAGCAACGCCCTCCAGGTGATCGTGGTCCTGATCGGCCCCCTCATGGCGGTGTACGCCACCGACATCGTGCTGCGCCGGAACCGCTACGACGGCCGCGCGCTCTCGGACGAGACCCCCGGCAGCCCCTTCTGGTTCACCGGTGGCGTCAACTGGGCGGGCGCGCTCTCCCTGGTCGTGGGCGTGGCCTCGGCGGCCCTCTGTGTCAACACGATCTACACCGGCCCGGTCGCCACGGCACTCGGCGGGATCGACCTCTCCATGCCGGTCGGCATGATCGTCGCCTCGGGCCTGTACGTGCTCCTCGGTCGCCGCGCGGTGGCCGCGACGAGCTGAGCCCCCTCATACCGCGGGACGGCCGGAGCCCACCCCGGCCGTTCCGCATCCTTTCCGGCGGCGCTACCGACCCGCCGCCTCCACCAGGCCCCGCATGACCCGCAGGTCCTCGCCCATCTCCGGGTGCCACTGCACACCGAGGACCCATCCCGGGCCGTCCGTCTCCACCGCCTCCACCGTGCCGTCCTCCGCGTGGGCCGAGGCCGTCAGGCCCGTGCCCAGCCGGTCCACGGCCTGGTGGTGGTAGGTCGGGACCTCGGCGAGCTCGGGTACGAGCGAGGCGTACCGGGTGCCCGGCACCGGCTTCACCGCGTGCCGGCCGATCACCCCGACCGCCTCCACGTGCCCGTCCAGGTGCTGGATCAGCGTGCCGCCGAGCGCCACGTTCAGGAGCTGCATGCCCCGGCAGATGCCGAGCAGCGGGGTGCCGGAGGCCAGGGCCGCGTCGATCAGGGCCAGCTCCCAGGTGTCCCGGGCCCGGGCCGGCGGGCCGGTACGGGGGTCGGGCTCGGCCCCGTACCGTACGGGCTCGACGTCCGCCCCGCCCGCGACGACCAGGCCGTCGAGCCGGGCCACCACCGCGGCCGCGTCCTCGGGCCCGCCGGGCGGGAGCATCACCGGGAGCCCGCCGCTGTCCCGTACGAGACGGGGGTACTGCGCGGGAAGCAGCGCGGCGGTCATGTCCCAGACGCCCCAGCGCGCCTGGTCCAGATAGGTGGTCACGCCGATCAGCGGCTTGGTCACGGGACTTCCTCCAGGAAGGGAAGGGGCATCAGTCGCGTTCGAGCTCGGCCTCGGCCGCGGCGAGCGCCGCGAACTCCTCCTCGGGCGCACTGGCCACCAGGTGGTGCCGACTGTAGAACGCGAAGTAGGCGAGGGCGATCACGTACACCCCGAGCGCCATGAACGCCGCCGCCCGGTCCACCAGGAAGGTCGCGACCAGCGCCGAGAGGGCCAGGACGAAGGCCACCGACGAGGTCACGGTCCCGCCGGGCGTGCGGTACGGCCGGTGCAGGCCCGGCTCCCTGCGGCGCAGCACGATGTGGGAGAGCGCCATCAGGGCGTACGAGATGGTGGCGCCGAAGACCGCGATGTTCAGCATCCGGGCCCCGTTCCCGGTCCCGGCGGCGAGCGCGAAGCCGATGGCGCCCGGGATGAGGAGTCCCAGGTAGGGCGACTTGCGGCGGCTCGTGAGGGAGAGGAAGCGGGGCAGGTAGCCGGCCCGGGAGAGGGCGAACAGCTGGCGCGAGCCGGCGTAGATGAGGGAGAAGAAGGAGGCGACCAGGCCCGCGAGGCCCGCGTAGTTCACGAAGCGGCTGAGCGCGGTCGGCTCCCCGTCGCCCTGGAGCGCCACGACCAGCGGATTTCCGGCCTCCTGCACGGCGGCCGCACCGCGCGCGCCGGTGGCGGCGAAGAAGGTCATGACGGCGAGCAGCACCAGGATCCCCATGGAGATCGCGAGCGCCTTCGGCATCGACCTGACCGGGTCCTTCGCCTCCTCGGCGGCGAGCGGCACGCCCTCGACGCCGAGGAAGAACCACATCCCGAAGGGGAACGCGGCCCAGATGCCGAGGAGCCCGAAGGGCAGCCAGGAGTTCGACCCGAGGGCCTCGCCGTCGACCGGGATGTCGTTCAGGCCGTCGACGTGGAAGTCGGTGAACGCGCCGAGCGCGAAGACGACCAGGGCCGCGACCGCGATCGCCGTCACGATCAGGCTGAAACGCAGCGCTTCGCCCACGCCCCACAGGTGGATGCCGATGAAGAGCGCGAAGCAGACCAGATAGACCGGCCAGCCGGACTCCAGGCCGAAGAGCCCGAGGGACTCCACGTAGTCGCCGATGAAGATGGAGATGGCGGCGGGGGCCAGGATGTACTCGATGAGGATCGCGGTGCCGGTGAGGAAGCCGCCCCAGGTGCCGAGCGCCCGGCGCGCGAAGCCGTAGCCGCCGCCCGCGGTCGGCAGGATCGCGGAGAGTTCGGCGAGCGCGAAGACCAGACAGGCGTACATCGCGCCCATCAGGACGGTGGCGACGGCGAGCCCGCCGAAGCCGCCCTTCGACAGACCGATGTTCCAGCCGGAGAAGTCCCCCGACACGACGTACGCCACGCCGAGGCCGGTCAGCAGCAGCCAGCCCGCGCTGCCGCGGCGCAAGGCCCGGCGCTCCAGATAGTCGTCCTTCGTCGGCGTGGTGTCTTCGAGCGTCATGGCAGCGTCAGCTCCCCGCAACGGGCCCAATGGATTGGATCCATACCTTTGCGGTGGCCGACGGGGGAGCGCAACCCCCGTGCGTTACTTTCGGGTTACGCCGCCGTCCGCTGTGCGCCGGGCCGGGAGGGCCCGAACCGGGCCGCCCCGGCTCACGTCAGGAAGCCCCGCAGCAGCGCCGCCGTGCCCGCGCAGTGCTCCCGCATCACCTCGCGCGCCGCGTCCGCGTCCCCGTCCAGGACCGCCTCCACCAGGGCGGTGTGCTGGTGCTGGGAGTGCTCCAGATTGCGTACGAGCAGGGGGATGCAGTCCAGGAGGTCGTTCACCGTCGCGCGGACGGCGGCGTACTGCGCGGTCAGCGTCGGCGAGCCGGAGAGCTCCGCGAGCGTGAGGTGGAGCAGGGTGTCCTGGCGGCGGTAATCGGCCAGCGGGGCGTCATGGGTCGCCGCCACGGCCGTCCGCAGCCGCTCCTCGCCCGCCGCGTCGAGGCCGTGGGCCGCGCACAGCCCGGCGGCCCCCACCTCCAGGACCTCACGGAAGCGCAGGGTGTCCTCCATGTCGACCGTGGCGATCCGGCGGCGCAGCTCGTCCTCGTCCGCCGTCTGCGTCCTGGGCAGCACGAACGTCCCGCCGTACCGGCCGCGCCGGCTCTCCACGAGCCCCTGCTCCTGGAGGACCTTGAGGACCTCGCGCAGGGTCACCCGGCTGATCCCCATCCGGTCGGCGAGCTCCCGCTCGGCGGGCAGCCGCTCCCCGCCGGGCACCAGACCGAGCCGTACCACCTGGAGGATCTGCTCCAGGGCCTCCTCGAATCCGTTGCCCGCCCGCACCGGCCGCAGCACGGGCGTCAGCCGGTCCGCCGATTCACTCGTACTGGCCACGTTCTCGTTTCCCTTCCTCCAGGACTTCCCAAGCAATGGTCTTCCGCAATACCTTATGGCTCCCGGCACGCCGAAGGAGGAGCAATCCCGTGGCAGACCGCACACCCCCGCTCACCGTCGAGGAGCTCCGCGCCCTCGTCGCGAGCGGCGAGATCGACACCGTCGTCCTGGCCTTCCCCGACATGCAGGGAAGACTCCAGGGCAAGCGGTTCGCCGCACCGTTCTTCCTGGACGAGGTCCTCGGTCACGGCACCGAGGGCTGCAACTACCTCCTCGCCGTCGACACCGAGATGAACACCGTCGACGGCTACGAGATGTCCTCCTGGGACCGCGGCTACGGCGACTTCGCGATGCACCCCGACCTCACCACCCTCCGCCGCCTCCCCTGGAACGACGCCACCGCCATGGTGACGGCCGACCTCGCCTGGGCCGACGGCACCCCCGTGGTCGCAGCGCCCCGCCAGATCCTCCGCCGCCAGCTGGAGCGCCTCGCGGAACTCGGCCTCACCGCCCACGTCGGCACCGAGCTCGAGTTCATCGTCTTCAAGGACAGCTACGAACAGGCCTGGGACGCCAACTACCGCGGCCTCACCCCCGCCAACCAGTACAACATCGACTACTCCGTCCTCGGTACCGGACGCATCGAACCCCTCCTGCGCCGCATCCGCAACGAGATGACCGGCGCCGGACTCACCGTCGAGTCCGCCAAGGGCGAGTGCAACCCCGGCCAGCACGAGATCGCCTTCAAGTACGACGAGGCCCTCGTCACCTGCGACCAGCACGCCGTCTACAAGACGGGCGCCAAGGAGATCGCCGCCCAGGAGGGCTGCTCGCTCACCTTCATGGCGAAGTACAACGAGCGCGAGGGCAACTCCTGCCACATCCACCTCTCCCTCCAGGACGCCGAGGGACACAACGTGATGGCCGGGGACGACGCCCACGGCATGTCCGAGACCATGCGCCACTTCCTCGCCGGACAGCTCGCCGCCCTCCGCGACTTCTCCCTCCTCTACGCCCCCAACATCAACTCCTACAAGCGGTTCCAGCCCGGCTCCTTCGCGCCCACCGCCGTCGCCTGGGGCCACGACAACCGCACCTGCTCGCTCCGGGTCGTCGGCCACGGCCGCTCCACCCGCTTCGAGAACCGCCTCCCCGGCGGCGACGTCAACCCCTACCTCGCCGTCGCCGGCCTGGTCGCCGCCGGCCTGTACGGCATCGAGCAGCGCCTCGAACTGCCCCCGCCCTGCACCGGCAACGCGTACACCGCCGAGTACGCGCACGTCCCCACCACCCTGCGCGAGGCCGCCGAACTCTGGGAGACCAGCGAGATCGCCAAGGCCGCCTTCGGCGCCGAGGTCGTCGCCCACTACCGCAACATGGCCCGCGTCGAACTCGACGCCTTCGACGCGGCGGTGACCGACTGGGAGCTGCGCCGCTCCTTCGAACGCCTCTAGAAACGCACCTGTGAAGTGAGAGGAACGAGTTGCTCCAGGTACTGAACCCGGCGACCGAAGAGCTGGTCGCCACCGTCCCGGCCGCCACCCCCGCCGACGTCGACGCCGCCGTCGCCCGCGCCACCGCCGCCCAGCGCGGCTGGGCCGCCGCCGCGCCCGCCGACCGGGCCCGGCTGCTCCGCCGCTTCGCCGCCGTCGTCGACGACCACATCGAGGAACTGGCCCGCCTGGAGGTCACCGAGGCCGGCCACACCATCGGCAACGCCCGCTGGGAGGCCGGCAACGTCCGGGACCTGCTCGACTTCGCCGCCGGGGGAGTGGAGCGGCTCAACGGCCGCCAGATCCCGGTGGCCGGCGGCCTCGACATCACGATCCTCGAACCGCTCGGGGTCGTCGGCGTCATCGCCCCCTGGAACTTCCCCATGCCGATCGCCGCCTGGGCCACCGCGCCCGCCCTCGCCGCCGGCAACGCCGTCCTCCTCAAGCCGGCCGAGACCACCCCCCTCACCGCGCTCCGCCTCGCCGAACTCGCCCTGGAGGCGGGCCTCCCCGAAGGCCTCTTCCAGGTCCTTCCCGGCACCGGCCCCGTCGCCGGGAACGCCCTCGTCGAACACCCCGGCATCGCCAAGATCGTCTTCACCGGCTCCACCAGGGTCGGCAAGTCGATCATGGCGAAGTGCGCCGACCAGGTGAAGCGGGTCACCCTCGAACTCGGCGGCAAGAGCCCCAACATCGTCTTCGCCGACGCGGACCTGGAGGCCGCGGCGGCCGCGGCCCCGATGTCCTTCCTCGACAACAGCGGCCAGGACTGCTGCGCCCGCACCCGCATCCTCGTCCAGCGCAGCGCGTACGACCGCTTCCTGGAACTCCTCACCCCCGCCATCGAGGAGATCGTCGTCGGCGACCCCGCCGATGAGCGCACCCAGATGGGCCCGCTCATCTCCCGCGCCCAGCTCGACCGCGTCCGCTCCTACGTCACCGACGATCTCGAAGGGATCCGGGGCAAGGCGCCCGAGGGCCCCGGCTTCTGGTTCCCGCCGACCGTCCTCACCGGCGTCGCCGAGACCGCCCCCTGTGCCGTCGAGGAGATCTTCGGACCCGTCGCCGTCGTCCTCCCCTTCGAGGACGAGGCCGACGCGATCCGCCTCGCCAATGCCACCGAGTACGGCCTCTCCGGCTCGATCTGGACCCGCGACGTCGGCCGCGCCCTGCGCGCCTCCCGCGCCGTCCGGGCCGGCAACCTCTCCGTCAACTCCCACTCCAGCGTCCGCTACTGGACCCCGTTCGGCGGCTACCAGCAGTCCGGCCTCGGCCGCGAACTCGGCCCCGACGCCCTGACCGCCTTCACCGAAACCAAGAACGTCTTCCTCAGCACGGAGGCCTGAACCGCATGACCACCGAAGAGATCGTCTGCCGCCGCCTCGTCGGCCGCACCGCCGTCATCACCGGAGCCGGCAGCGGCATCGGCCTCGCCACCGCCCGCCGCCTCGCCTCCGAAGGCGCCAACGTCGTCTGCGCCGACATCGACGAGACCGCCGGCAAGGCCGCCGCCGAGGCGGTCGGCGGCACCTTCGTGAAGGTCGACGTCACCGACCCGGAGGAGGTCGAGGCCCTGTTCAAGACCGCCTTCGACACCTACGGCTCCGTCGACATCGCCTTCAACAACGCCGGCATCTCGCCCCCCGACGACGACTCCATCCTGGAGACCGGCCTGGAGGCCTGGAAGCGCGTCCAGGACGTCAACCTCACCTCCGTGTACCTCTGCTGCAAGGCCGCCCTGCCCTACATGCGCCGCCAGGGCAAGGGCTCCATCATCAACACCGCCTCCTTCGTCGCCATCATGGGCGCGGCCACCAGCCAGATCTCGTACACCGCGTCCAAGGGCGGCGTCCTCGCCATGTCCCGCGAGCTCGGCGTGCAGTTCGCCCGCGAGGGCATCCGCGTCAACGCCCTCTGCCCCGGGCCGGTCAACACCCCGCTGCTCCAGGAGCTGTTCGCCAAGGACCCCGAGCGGGCCGCGCGCCGCCTCGTCCACATCCCCGTCGGCCGTTTCGCCGAGGCCGAGGAGATCGCCGCCGCCGTCGCCTTCCTCGCGAGCGACGACTCCTCCTTCGTCAACGCCAGCGACTTCCTCGTCGACGGCGGAATCTCCGGGGCGTACGTGACCCCCCTCTAGACCCTCGCCGCCGCCACCCTCTCCCCCCCCACCCGACAGCCGGGCGTCGCAAGGCGCCCGGCTGTCCCGCGTACCGACAGGAGTGCGTCCATGAACCACAAGCTCCGCACGTCCGCCGCGGCGGCCGCCCTCGCCCTCGCCGCCCTCGTCCCCGCGACGGGCGCCGCCGCGCACACCGAGGCCGGGACCGCCGCCTGCCCCACCCTGAAGAGCTCCGAGGGCTGGTACGGGGACAACAAGGCCCGCATCGACGCCCTGATCGCCGACCACTGCCACGACCGGGGCAGGAAGCCGGTCGCGGTCTTCGACTGGGACAACACCGTCATCAAGAACGACGTCGGCGACGCCACCTTCTTCTGGCTGCTCCGCAACGACCGCGTCCGGCCCCCGAAGGACGGCGACTGGTCCACCACCAGCCGCTACCTCACCCCCGAGGCCGCGACCGCCCTGGGCGAGGCCTGTCCCACCGGCGTACGGACCCTCCCCACCGCCACCGACACCCGCTGCGCCGACGAACTCCTCTCCGTGTACGCGAACGGCGCCACGACCGCGGGCCGGACCGCCTTCGCCGGCCACGACCACCGCCGCATGGAACCCCAGTACGCCTGGCTCGCCCAGCTCCTGCACGGCTGGACCACCCGCGACGCGGCCTCCTTCGCGGCTGCCGCCCGCGCCGAGAACCTCGCCGCACCGCAGGGCGCCACCCAGCAGGTCGGCACGTCCCGGGTCACCGGCTGGGTCCGGTACTACGACCAGCAGCGGGATCTGATCCGCACCCTCCAGGACGGCGGCTTCGACGTCTGGATCGTCTCCGCCTCGCCCGAACCCGTCGTCGACGTCTGGGCCGAGGGCGTCGGCATCGACCCCTCCCACGCGGTCGGCATCCGCAACACGACTTCCTACGGGCGCCTCACCAGCCACCTCAAGGGCTGCGGCGGCGTCCGGGACGGCGAGGACGCGATGATCACCTACATCGACGGCAAGCGCTGCTGGATCAACCAGGAGATCCTCGGCGTCCGGGGCCCCGCCGCCGAGCGCCTCCAGCCCGCCGCCCGCCGGCAGGTCTTCGCCGCCGGCGACTCCGACACCGACGTCTCGTTCCTGAGGGACGCCACCGGGCTGCGCCTGGTCCTCAACCGCAACAAGAACGAACTCATGTGCCGGGCGTACGAGAACGGCGACGGGCGCTGGCTGGTGAACCCCATGTTCATCGAGCCGAAGAAGCGGAAGCCGAGCCCGTACCCCTGCGCGACGACCGGCTACACGGCGAGCGACGGCACGGCGCAGCCGGTCCGGCGCACGGACGGCAGCGTTGTGCCGGACCAGCTGGACACGGTGTACTGACGCGGCCACGGGCCGGCGGAGGGGGAGAGACGCCATGGGGGAGCACGGGACCATCGACCTCGGAGGGATGCGGCTGCCGCGCCGACCGATCGCGGAACTCCGGTTCGAGCGGGCACGCGGCTCCTCCGACCCGGTCGCCGTCACCGTCGTACGGGACCGCCGACTCGCCGTCCAGCTCCAGGCCTTCCACGCGTCGGCCGCCGGGGAGGGCGCCGGCGCCAGGGACCGGTTCGCGCGGAACGTCCGGCACCTCGGCGGGACCGCCGAGGAACGCCCCGGCCCCTGCGGCACCGAGCTGATCTGCGTCGTGCCGAGCATCAGGCCGGACGGCACCTCGGTGGACCTGCCCGTCAGGGTCCTCTGGAGGGAAGCCCCGGGGTGGCTCCTGCGCGCCCTCGTCAGCGGCCCCGACCGCGAGCCGGTCCCCGGCGGGGACGGCGAGGACTGGGCGCACGCGTACGTCGCACACGTGGTGGTCGACCCGTCCTACGGCCCGAAGGGCCTCGACCCGTCACCCGTCGGCTTCGGTCCGCCGCGGCCCGTCGGACCGATCCCGCTGCGCCCGCCGACGACGTCCTAGAGAAAGGTCATCCCCTCACCCCGGTACGTGGGCACGGTCGCCGTGACGCGATCCCCCTCGACCAGGTGCAGGCTCTCGAACCGCTCGCACAGCTCCCCGGCCTTCGCGTGCCGGAACCAGACCTTGTCGCCGATCCGCAGATCGTCGGCGGGGGAGCCGAGCAGCGGGGTCTGCACCTCGCCGGGACCCTCCTGGGGGTCGTACCGGAGCCCCTCCGGCAGGTACGGGACGGGCAGCCGGTCCGGGCCGGCGGCACCGGAGGCCGGGTACCCGCCGCCGAGGACCGTCACCACGCCCACACCGGGGCGGCGGACGACCGGCTGCGCGAAGAGGGCGGCGGGGCGGCCGCTGAACGAGGTGTAGTTGTCGAAGAGACGCGGCAGGAAGAGGCCCGAACCGGCGGCGATCTCCGTCACCGCGTCCTCGGCGGCCGTGTGCTGCACGCTCCCGGTGCCGCCGCCGTTCACGAACTCCAGGTCCGGCGCGACCGCCCGGACGGCCCGCACCGCGGCGGCGCGGCGCTCGGCGAGCTCCTTGCGGGCGGCGGACTGCATGAGCCGGATCGCCCGCGAGCGCAGCGGACGGCCGGCGACCGCGTCCCCGACCCCGGCGACGTGCCCCTCGTACGCCATGATCCCCACGAGCCGGAAACCGGGCCGCCGCACGACCGAGCGCGCGACCTCGGCCAGGTCGGCCGGCGTCCGCAACGGGGACCGCCGGGCTCCGACCCGTATCCGTCCACCCAACAGCTGCAGCGCGGTGTCCAGCTCAAGACAGACCCGCACCTCTTCGGTCCCGCCCGCGCGGGCGGCGTCGATCAGATCGAGCTGCGCCACGTCGTCGACCATCACGGTGACGGCGGCGGCGAGCTTCGGATCCCGCGCGAGCTCGCCGAAGCCGGCGCGGTCCGCCGACGGATACGCGAGCAGGACGTCCTCGAACCCGGCCCGAGCCAGCCACAGCGACTCGTCGAGCGTGAACGACATGATCCCGGCGAAGCCCTCCCGCGCGAGGACCCGCTCCAGCAGCGCCCGGCACCGCACGGACTTGCTCGCCACCCGGACCGGCTTGCCCCCGGCCCGGCGCACGAGGTCCGCCGCGTTGGCGTCGAAGGCCTCCAGGTCGACGATCGCCACGGGCGCGTCGAGATGGGCGGTGGCCCGGTCGTATCGGGCCCGGTCGGCGGCACGGGGAGTCATGGCCCGAGCTTGCCAGACCGGTTTACGGGTGGGTAGCCCCTGGGTTCCCGCGCGCGGGGGAACAGCCCGTAGAGTGACGGGCATTGTCGACACGAGCGGGGGGACGGGGATGACGGTCGAGCACGGCCCCACGACCTCCCGCATCACGGACGCGCTACTCCCCCCACGGGACACCCCGGATGCCCCGGACCTCCCGAGGGCGGACGCCTCGGACCTCCCGCCGGTGGAGACGACGACCCGCCTGCGCCCGATCACCGCGACGACCCCACCGCCGACCGAGGCGCGGCCGACGACCCCGCCATCGGCCCAGGCGCGGCTGACGACCCCGGCGCCGGCCCCGGCGCGGCCGACGGCCACCCGCCCTGCCCCGGCTGCGCCGACGGCCACCCCGTCTCCCTCCGCGGCGCCCGCGCCGCCCGCGCCGACGGCCGCGCCGTCTCCTTCGGCCGCGCCTGCCCCGACGGCCGCATGGCCTGCCTCGGCTGCGCCCGCGCTGCCTGCGCCGACGGCCGCCCCGACGGCCGCCCCGACGGCCGCACGGCCTGCCTCTGCCGCGCCCGCGCCGGTCGTCCCAGCCGCACCCGCGCCGCCCGCGCCGACGGCCATGCCGTCCGAGCCGCCCCGGCCTGCGGCCGCCCCTGCCGGGCGCATGGGCGGCCCCGCCCGGCCCGCGGTTGCCGCTGTCGGCCCGACGACCGTGCCGCCCCGGCCCACGACCGCCCCCGGGGCGCCGGGGGCTCCGGCCGCCCCCGTAGAGCCCTTGGACAGCCCCACCCGGCCCACGGCTGCCCCCGCCTGGTCGGCAGCCGCCCCTGAGGAGCCCAGCGGTGGCCCTGGTGGGCCCACACCCGGGTCCGCTGGGCCGACGGGCATCGGCGCCCGGCCCGCGGCTGCCCCTGCCCAGCCAGCGGGCGGCCCCGGCGGGCCGGAGGCCGCTCCCGCCCGGCCCGTGGGCGGACCGACTGCGCCCGCAGCGGCCCCCGCCCGGCCCGTTGGCG